>CAZRFB010000216.1:0-9872 GCA_964599185.1 uncultured Rhodobacterales bacterium
CCGCACCATGATGACCGACGCGAAGCTGGTGCTGCTGGATGAGCCTGCGGCGGGCGTCAACCGCACCCTGCTGCGCGACATCGAGGCCAAGATCGCCTGGCTGAACCGCGAGCGCGGCTACACCTTCATCCTGATCGAGCACGACATGGAGATGATCGCCAAGCTGTGCGACCCGGTGGTGTGCATGGCGGAGGGCAAGGTGCTGATCCAGGGCGCCTTCGCCGAGGTGCGCCGCGATCCGCGCGTGCTGGAAGCCTATCTCGGCGAGCGCGCGGCATGACGGCGCTGTTGTCGGTCGAGCGCGTCACCGGCGGCTACGGCGACGCCGACATCCTGCTGGACGTGTCGATGACGGTGGCGGCGCGCGAGATCGTGGTGATCGTCGGGCCGAACGGCGCGGGCAAATCCACCGCGATGAAGGCGGTGTTCGGGCTGGTGAGGCTGCGCCACGGCCATATCTGGTTCAACGGCAAGCCGATCGCAGGCCAGACCCCCGACGCCATCGTGCGCAGCGGCGTCGGCTTCGTGCCGCAGGTGGACAACGTGTTCCGCGACATGACGGTGCACGAGAACCTTGAGATGGGCGCCTTCATCCGCCGCGACAACGCAAGCGCCGCCTTCGACCGGGTCTATGCGCTGTTTCCCGACCTCGCCGCCAGACGGCGCGAGCAGGCCGGGCGGCTGTCGGGCGGGCAGCGGCAGATGGTGGCGATGGGCCGCGCGCTGATGCTGGAGCCGCGCCTTTTGCTGCTGGATGAGCCGACCGCAGGCCTCAGCCCGAAATACATGGAACGCATTTTCGAGATCGTGCGCGACGTGCGCGACGCGGGCGTGTCGATTCTGCTGGTGGAGCAGCACGCCAAGCAGGCGCTGGCGTTCTGCGACCGCGCCTATGTGCTGGCGGCGGGCCGCAACCGGCGCGAGGGGACCGGCGCCGAGCTGCTCGCCGATCCTGAAATCGCCCAGCTTTTCCTAGGAGGATAACGCCATGAGCCGAATTTTCGACTGGCTGGTTGAAGCATGGGACTGGCTGCGCCGCCTGATGGGCTTTGACCGGCTGAAGAAATCCACGCGCGAGCAGGACCTTCCCGGCCATTCACGGCTGTGGGCGACGGCGTATTTTTTCCGGCCTGCGCTGGCGCTGTTCCTGCTGCTGTATTTCGTGCTGCTGGTGACGCGCTTCACCTTCATTCGCGGCGACGATCTGCAATACCCGCAGCGGGTGATGACCGTCTCCGAAGAAGTTGTGACGCCGGGCGCCCCCCTGCCCGGCGGCGGCTGCGCGCCCAGCCAGACGGTCGCGGTCACCGCCTATGTGCTCGACGTGCTGGTGAACCAGAACACCTGGGTGCCGATGGACCCGCAGTTCAAGATCGGCTGGTTCGGGCTGATCGGCTTTGAGCCGACGCCGTTCTTCGACAACAAGGCGTCGTTCCAGATGGGGGCGCTGCGCGCGGTGCGGCGCGTCACCATCGAACTCGCCGACCTGCTGGGCCGGGCGCGGCGCACCTCCGCCGCCGACCCCGCGCTTGAGGCCGCGCGCGGCGCGCTCCAGTTCAATGAGCGGATGTGGCTGGTCAACCCGTTCGACTCCGCCCTGCCGCTGGTGGCCGCCACGGCGGCGTCGAACTATCGCAAGGCGATCCGCGACCTGACCGCCTTCAACGACAGGCTGCGCGCCTGCGAGGCGGTGTTCGACACCCGCGCCGACAACCTGTTCGTGCTGCTCGACCGCATCGCCAACGATGTCGGCGGCGTGACCGACGAACTGGCCACCCGCAGCCGGGGCACCCGCTGGGACGTGGCGAGCAAGAGCTTCGCGCCCGGCGAGGGCAACGACCGCGGCGTCTTCGACTTCCGCGCCGACAACGCCTTTTTCCGCGCGCACGGCATGATGTGGGCCTATCACGGCATCATGCAGGCGGCGCGGGCCGACTTTGGCGCCGTGCTGGTTCAGTCAAACCTCAACCCGATCTGGGACCGGATGGAGATCCATCTGGCGGAGGCGGCGGCGCTGGAGCCGCTGATCGTCTCGAACGGGCGCGAGGATTCGCTGTTCACGCCCGACCATCTGTCGGCGATGTCGGTCAACATGCTGCGCGCGCAGCAGAACATGGTTGAGATCCGCGAAGTGCTGAACCGCTGATGGACCTGCTGGCCTTCGTCAATTTCCACCTCGTCCCCGGCCTTGTGCTGGGGTCGATCTATGCGCTGGGCGCCATCGGCGTCACGCTGGTGTTCGGGGTGATGCGGTTTGCGCATCTGGCGCACGGCGATCTGGCGACGCTGGGCGCGTTTCTGGCGCTGGCGGTGGTGTGGGCGACCGGCCTTTCGCCGTGGGTCGGCCTGCCGGTGGCGATGGCGGGCGCGGCGGCGGTGGCCATCGGCGCGGACCGGCTGTTCTACGCCCATCTGCGCAAGCGGCCGCTGATCCTGACCGTGATGGCGTCGCTGGGCGTGGCGCTGATGCTGCGCTCGCTGGTGCAGATGAGCTTTGGCGTCGATCCCGAGACCTACACAAAGGGCATCGTGCGCCCGGACGCATATTTCGGCGTGCGGCTGCGCGACCGCGAGATTTATACGCTGGCGGTGACGGTGGCGCTGGTGGTCGGTCTGCAGCTTTTCCTGTCGCGCACGCGCTGGGGCAAGGCGATGCGCGCGATGTCGGACAACCCCGACCTCGCGCGGCTGTCGGGGGTGGACACGGGCCGCGTCACGGCGCTGACTTGGGGGATCGTCGGCGCGCTGGCGGCGGCGGCGGGGTTCTTTCTCGGGCTGAACACCGAGTTGCGCGCGATGATGGGCTGGCAGATCCTGCTGCCGATGTTCGCCGCCGCGATCCTGGGCGGCGTGGGGCGGGTCGAGGGCGCGCTCTTGGGCGGGCTGATCGTCGGCGTGCTGGAGGAGTCGGCGGTGCTGTTCATCCCGCCGCAATACAAAAGCGCGCTGGCCTTCGCGATCCTGCTGCTGATGCTGGCGGTGCGGCCGACCGGCCTGCTGAGGGGCAAGGTGCTGTGAGCTTTTTCAAGGGGTTCAGGGAGGCGCGGCTGCCGGGCGCGGGAGCGGGGATCTTCGCGCGCATCGGCGGCGAGGGGCCGCCGCTGCTGTTGCTGCACGGCTTTCCGCAAACTCATGTCGCGTGGCGGCATGTGGCGCCGGAACTGGCGCGCAGCCATACCGTGGTGGTCGCCGATCTGCGCGGCTATGGCGCCAGCGACGCGCCGCGAGACGATGCGGCGCACGACGCCTATTCCAAGCGGACGATGGCGCGCGACATGGCGGCGGCGATGGCGTCGCTGGGCTTTGATCGCTTCGCCGTCGCCGGGCACGACCGAGGCGGCCGCGTCGCCTATCGCATGGCGCTCGACATGCCCCAAGCGGTGGAGCGGCTGGCGGTGCTGGAGATCGCGCCGACGCTCAGCTACTGGCGCGCCTTCGACAAGATGGGGCTGAAGGCGTGGCACTGGGCGTTTCTGGCGCAGCCCGCGCCTTTGCCCGAGCGGCTGATCGGCGGCGACCCGGGGTTCTTTCTGGAGGCGATGCTGGCGCGCTGGAGCCGCGACGGCGGCCTTGGCGCCTTCGCCGACGGCGCGCTCGACGCCTACCGCGCCGCGCTGACCCCGCCGGATCGCGTGGCGGCCTATTGCGCGGACTATCGCGCCGGGGCCACGGTGGACCGCGACCATGACGAAGCGGACCTTGCGGCGGGCCGCACGATTACCGCCCCTGCCCTGCTGATCGCCGGGACGCGGGGCTTTCCGGCGGCGTCGGGCGACGCGCTGGCGCACTGGCGCGCGTTTGCGCCCGACATCCGCGGCGTGACGGTGGATTGCGGCCACTTCCCCGCCGAGGAGACGCCGGAGGCGGTGACGGCGGCGTTGCGCGGTTTTTTCGGGGAGACGCGCTGATGGAGTGGATCGGCCTTGCGACCTACGCCAGCCACCTGGCGGTGTTCATGGGCATCTACGCGATTCTGGCGCTGGGGCTGAACGTGCAATGGGGTTTTGCGGGGCTGTTCAACGCCGGGATCGCCGGGTTCTTCGCGGTGGGCGCCTATACGTCGGCCATCGTGACCTCCGCCTTCGCCGAGGGTCGGATCGGCGGCTTCGGCCTGCCCGCACCGATGGGCTGGGCGCTGGCGATGGTGGCGGCGGCGGCGATCGCCTGGCCGATCGGCAAGGTCTGCCTGCGGTTCCGGTCGGACTATCTGGCCATCGCCACCATCGGCGTCGCCGAGATCATCCGGCTGATCGCGCGCTCGGAGGGCTGGCTGACCGGGGCTGCGGCGGGCATCTCGAACCTGCCGCGCCCGTTCGCGGGGCCGGGCGGCGACGCGCAGGCGGCGCTGCAGGGCAACCTCGCCTATCTGGCGCTGGTGCTGGCGATCCTGCTGGGCGCCTATCTGCTGGTGGAGCGGCAGTTGCGCGCGCCCTGGGGGCGGATGATGCGCGCGATCCGCGACAACGAGACGGCGGCGCAGGCGATGGGCAAGGACATCGCCTGGCGGCGGCTGGAGGCGTTCATGGTCGGCGCCGCGCTGATGGGCCTGGGCGGCGCGCTGTTCGCGCATTTCAACCGCTCGATCACGCCGGAGGCCATCGACCCGATGGTGGCGACGTTCCTGATCTGGATCATGCTGATCCTCGGCGGCTCGGGCAACAATCGCGGCGCCATCCTGGGCGTGGTGGTGGTGTGGGCGATCTGGTCGATGAGCGAGATCCTCACCGACCGGCTGCCGACGGAATACGCCATTCAGGCCAAATACTTGCGGGTTTTCTTGATCGGGCTGGCGCTGCAGCTGGTGCTGCGCTTCCGCCCCGAGGGGCTGTTGCCGGAACGGCCGCCACGCCCGTGACGCGCCGCGAGACAATGCCGCACTGGCGTTTGCGCGCCGGTTTGGCGAGAGTGCCGCATCAGGCGGGGCGACGACCCCGCAAAGACAGGGAGATTTGAGCATGAAACGGACCCTTATCGCCGCCGTCGCCGTGGCCGTGGCGGGCGTCGCGCCGGGCGCGCAGGCGCAGGCGGTCAAGTTCGGCCTGCTGGGCGGCATTTCCGGCCCGATCGCCGCGCTGGCGCCCGCGATCATCGACGCCTCGAAGCTGGCGTTCAACGAGGTCAACGCGCAGGGCGGCCTGCTCGACGGCCGCCAGATCGAGACGGCGGTGGGCGACGCGGGCTGCAACCCGCAGGCGGGCGGCGACGCGGCGGCCAAGCTGGTCAGCATCGAGGGCGCGGTCGCCATCGTCGGCGCGCATTGCTCGGGCGCGACGCTGGCGGCGGCCAACACCGCCACCATCCCCGGCGGCGTGGTGCTGATCTCGCCCGCCTCCACCTCCCCCGCGCTGACCGCGCTGGAGGACAACGACACCGTGTTCCGCACCGTGCCATCCGACGACTATCAGGGCGTGGCGCTGGCGCGCACGCTCAAGGCGATGGGCTATGGCCCGATCGCGGTGACCTACCTCAACAACGACTACGGCAAGGGCCTCGCCGAGGCGTTCAAGGCGGAATACGAGGCGCAGGGCGGCGTAGTTCCGGTGTTCTCGGCGCATGAGGAGGGCAAGGCGTCCTACCGCGCCGAACTGGCGGAGCTGGCGAAATCGGGCGCCGACACGCTGGCGGTGTTCGACTATGGCGACGGCTCTGGCCTCACCATCCTGCGTCAGGCGCTGGAGAACGGCTTCTTCGAGCGCTTCGTCGGCGGCGACGGCATGAAGGCGCAGAACATCATCGGCGAGCTTGGCGCCGACAACCTCGCCACCTTCGTCGCCTCCTCGCCCACCGGCGAGGGCGGCGCGGCGCTGGAGCGGTTCAACGCCGCGACCACGGCGGCGGGCGGCGACCCGAGCGCGATCTTCGCCACCTCGGGCTACGACGCGGGCTTTCTGCTGGCGCTGGCGTTCGAGCACGCGGGCGGCGACCGCGCCAGGATGTCGGCCAGCTTGCGCGCCGTGTCCTCGGCGCCGGGCGAGCCGATCCTGCCGGGTGAATGGGCCAAGGCCAAGGCGCTGATCGCCGCCGGTCAGGACGTGGACTACAAGGGCGCGGCGGGCGATCATGAATTCGACATGAACGGCGACGTGCCGGGCACGTATGCGCTGTTCAAGGTCGGCGCCGACGCCTTCGAGCAGATCGCCGAGATGAAGTGAGGTCTTGCGGCGCCGTCCTTGGGCGGCGCCGCCCTCGTCACGCCGTCACGCGACGGGAAAGGCCGCGTCCGCCAGCGTCGCGGCGATCAGCGCGGCGATCTCTGCGTCGCAGCCGATGGGGTCGAGCACCGGGCCGCTGAACCGCGTCTCGGCCACCGCTTCGGGCAGATCGCCGGTCACATGGCCGGCGCGGATCGCGAAAAATGGCAGGCAAATCGCCGGGCCGGGCGCCGCCAGCCCTTCCGCAAGCAAGGGCTGCTCCTCGACGAAACACGCGGTCACGCTGCGAAACGGCGCCAGAAGCGCGATGGCCTGCGCCGCGTCGCGGGCGGCGCGGGCGGGGCGCGGATCCTTGGGCGAGCCATGCGCGGCCAGGATCAGCGCCGTCTGCGCCACATCATAGCCCGCCGCGCGCGCCGCCGCGACGGCGCGGCGGGCGCAGAGCGCGGGCAGCCGCGCGTCCAGCCCCAGCGGCGGCAGGATGCGCGCGTCGCCAGCCCCCGCGAGCGCCAGCCTGCGCGGCGTCTCCCGCGAGACGAACCAGCCGTCGCTCATGAACAGCGGATAGACGACCGCGCCCGGCGCGACCGCCAACTCCAGCGCGCCGGGCGCGGCCAGCGTCGCGCCGCGCAGCCGCCAGCCGGACGCCAGCGCCGCGACCCGCGCCGCCAGCGCGGCGATGGCCTGCTCCTGCGGGGCGGGGTCGCTGGGCGATCCGTGCGCCAGCAGCAGCGCCAGGGGGGAATCGTCTTTCATGCGCCTGTCTCCGTCGGTCCTCGACCGAAAAGGTAGCGCGCGCCGCCTATTCGTCGCGGTGGATCTTTTCGCGCCGCTCATGGCGCTCCTGCGCCTCCAGCGACAGGGTGGCGGTGGGGCGCGCGATCAGGCGGCGCAGGCTGATCGGCTCGCCGGTCTCCTCGCAATAGCCGTATTCGCCGGTGTCGATCCGCCGCAGCGCTTCGTCGATCTTGGCGATCAGCTTGCGCTGGCGGTCGCGGGTGCGCAGCTCAAGCGCGCGGTCGGCCTCGGCGGAGGCGCGGTCCACCAGGTCGGAGATGTTGGCGGCGCTCTCCTGCATCGCCTCGACCGTCTCGCGGCTCTCGTCGAGAATCTCCCGCTTCAGCTCCTGCAACCGCTGGCGAAAAAACGCCTTCTGACGGTCGCACATGAAGGGTTCGTCGTCATGGGGCAGGTATTCGGCGTTGATCGCGCTCTGCACGGTCATAAGCTCCACCTCACGGGTTACGCATGCGCGCAGGGCCACGGCCCCGGCGCCTTGACGTTCGGGCGGACGTATAGAGCGCGGGCCCGGCGCTGTCGATAAAAACCCGCCCATCTTGCGCCCGGCGCCGCGCCTGTTACCGTTGCGCGCGTCAGTTTCAACCGGAGGGTGCGGATGCGGTTCGAGGGCGCGCAGGATTATGTGGCGACGGACGATCTGCGCATCGCCGTCAACGCCGCCATCGCGCTGGAGCGGCCCTTGCTGGTGAAGGGCGAACCCGGCACCGGCAAGACCGAACTGGCGCGGCAGGTGGCCGGCGCGCTGGGCCTGCGGCTGCTGGAATGGTCGGTGAAATCCACCACCCGCGCGCAGCAGGGCCTCTACGACTACGACGCCGTCAGCCGCCTGCGCGACAGCCAGCTTGGCGACCCGCGCGTGGGCGACGTGCGCAACTATCTGCGCAAGGGCAAGCTGTGGGAGGCGTTCGAGGCCGACGAAAAGGTGGTGCTGCTGATCGACGAGATCGACAAGGCCGACATCGAGTTTCCCAACGACCTGTTGCAGGAACTCGATCGCATGGAGTTCTTCGTCTATGAGACCGGCGAGACCATCGCCGCGAAACACCGCCCGATCGTCATCATCACCTCCAACAACGAAAAGGAGCTGCCGGACGCCTTTCTGCGCCGCTGCTTTTTCCACTTCATCCGCTTTCCCGACCTTGAGACGCTGGCGCAGATCGTGCAGGTGCACTTTCCGAACGTGAAACAGAGCCTGCTGGCCGAGGCGCTGAGCCAGTTCACCGCGCTGCGCGAGACGCCGGGGCTGAAGAAGCGGCCCTCCACCTCCGAGGCGCTGGACTGGATACGCCTGCTGATGGCCGAGGATCTCGACGCCGCCGACCTGCGCCGCGACGCGCGCCAGAGCCTGCCCCGCCTGCACGGCGCGCTGCTGAAAAACGAGCAGGACGTGCATCTGTTCGAGCGGCTGGCGTTCATGGCGCGCAGGGGGGGATAATGCGGCGGGTGATGCGGGGGATGATGCGCGCTGTGTGCGACACATTGGGAACAAATGCCGCGTCAACGCGTTTATCAGGTGCAATCAGCGCCGCGACACGCTATGTTGCAGTGCAGCATAAGCAGACCGGCGCGCTTGCACGCCTGCGCGGGGAGCGCGAAACAGATGTACACCGATCTGACCGGGATGAAGACGCTGGAGGCCTGGAGCCGGGTCGCAAGCGCCATTGCGCGTCTCACCATCTCCTCCGCCGAGGTGATCGCGCGGCGCGGCGCGATGATGGCGCAGGGCGCGATGAGCGCGCCGGAGGCGGCGCAGATGATGATGGAGAAACCGGCGGCCTTCGCGACCTCGGCGCAGCGCGCGATGGCGGCGGCGGTGCGCGGCCGCGATGCGGCGGCGATCACCTCCGCCGCGCTGCGCCCGCTCAAGACCACCGCCGCCGCCAACGCCCGGCGCCTGCGCCACTGAGCGCCGCGCGGCGCGGCGCGCCGTCCGCCCTTCCGACACAGGGCGCGCGGCGATGACCCCGTCGATCACTTCGGTGCGCCCGCTGGCGCGCGGCGACGAGGGCGACTGGCGCAGGCTATGGGCCGACTACCTCGCGTTCTATGAGACCACGCGGCCCGAGTCTGTGTTCCGCGCCACCTTCGCCCGGCTGCTCTCCGCCGATGAGCCGATGTTCGCGCTGGCGGCGACGCAGGGCGACCGGGTGATCGGCATCGCGCACGCCATCCTGCACCGTCATTGCTGGAGCGAGGCCGACACCTGCTATCTCCAGGACCTCTACGTGGACGCCGACGCGCGCGGCCATGGCGCGGGCCGCGCGCTGATCGAGGCGGTCTATGCGCAGGCCGACCGGCTGGGCGCGATCTCGGTCTATTGGCTGACCCAGGAGTTCAACTATCGCGGCCGGATGCTCTATGACCGCGTGGGCCAGCGCACCCCTTTCATCAAGTATCAGCGGCCATGATCCTGATTATCGCCTTCATCCTTGGCGTCGCGCTGGGCGCTGTGCGCGCCCGCAGACGCGGCGGCAACCGCGCCGACATCGTGCAATACGGCCTCGCCCACGGCGTCGCGGCGCTGGTGCTGACCGCAGGCGTCGCGCTGATCGCGGCGCTGGCGGGTTTTTCGCCGGGCTGAGCCGGTGTTTTCCGGGTTCTTCCTGGGCTTGCGCGCCGCCGGAGCGCCGGTTTCCCTGCGCGAGTATCTCACGCTGCTGGAGGCGCTCTCCGCCGGCCTGGCGCGGTTTGACGTTGAGGCGTTCTACCACCTCTCCCGCGCCGCGCTGATCAAGGATGAGCGCCACTTCGACAAGTTCGACCGCGTGTTCGCCGAGACGTTCAAGGGCGTCGAGGCGGTCGGCGGGGCGGAAGGCGTGGCGGCGCGCCCGATCCCCGAGGACTGGCTGCGCAAGCTGGCGGAAAAGCACCTCACCGAGGAGGAAAAGCGCCTCGTCGAGAGCCTCGGCGGCTGGGACA
>CAZRFB010000217.1:0-2720 GCA_964599185.1 uncultured Rhodobacterales bacterium
CGATCACCGCCGCGCCAAGGCTCAGCACGGCGCGGTCGATCAGCAGGCATTCCGCCGCCCCGCACACGCCGGTGCGCCGCGTCTTGGCGTTCAGCGTCACGCGCCGCGCCTTTTGCGGGTCCGCCGCGCCGTCGATATAGACGTGGCAGATCCCTTCCAGATGCGCGAACACCGGCACCCGCGCCTCGGCCTGCACCCGCGCCACCAGGCTCTTGCCGCCGCGCGGGATTATCACGTCGATATGGTCGGTCATCTGCGCCAGCATGATCCCCACCGCCGCGCGGTCCGAGGTGGGCACGCGCTGCGCCGCATCCTCGGGCAGGCCCGCCGCGCGCAGCCCCTCCGCCACGCATTCAAGCAGCGCGCCGGAGGAATGAAAGCTTTCCGACCCGCCGCGCAGGATCGCCGCGTTGCCCGATTTCAGGCACAGCGCGGCGGCGTCGGCGGTCACGTTGGGGCGGCTCTCATAGATCACGCCGATCACGCCCAGCGGCTGACGCACGCGGCGGATGCGCAGGCCGTTGGGGCGCGTCCAGTCGGCGATCACCGCGCCCACCGGGTCGGGCTGTTCCGCCACCGCGCGAAGGCCGTCGCACAAGCCGTTGATCCGCTTGTCATCCAGCATCAGCCGATCGAGCAGCGCAGGCGACAGGCCCTTGTCGGCGGCGGCTTCCATGTCGCGGGCGTTGGCGGCGAGGATCGCGGCGCGCCGCGCCTGCGCGGCGTCCGCCGCCGTGTGCAGCGCCGCCGTCTTGCGGGCGGAGTCGGCGCAGGCAAGGTCCGCCGCCGCCGCGCGCGCGCGCAGGCCCAGCGCGGTCATCGCCGCCAGAAGGTCGCCCGATCCGCCGTCCATCGCCCGCGCCCCCCTTAGTCCCAAAGCACCAGATCGTCACGGTGCGCCATCGCGGCGCGGCCCGGATAGCCCAGCAGCGCCGCGATCTCGCCCGAGCGATGCCCCGCGATCAGCGCCGCCTCGTCCGAGGCGTAGCCCGCCAGCGCCGCCCCCAGCGCCGCGCCGTCGTCGCGCACCACCGCCACCGGGTCGCCGCGCCCGAAGGCGCCTTCGACGCGCCGCACGCCCGCAGGCAGCAGCGAGCGCCCGGCGCGCAGCGCGGCGGCGGCGCCCGCGTCCACCACCAGCGCGCCCGCAGGCTTCATCGCCGCGATCCATTGCTTGCGCGCGGCGGCGGGCGTGTGCGAGGCGGGGAACCATGTGCAGCGCGCGCCCTCCGCCAGCGCGCTCAGCGGCCGGTCCACCGCGCCACGCGCGATCACCATGGCGCAGCCGCCGCGCACCGCCGTCTTGGCGGCGAGCAGTTTTGTGATCATGCCGCCCTTGGCGCCTTCGCCCGCTTCACCCGCCATCGCCTCGATCTCGGGCGTGATCTCGGCCACCACGGCCAGATGCCGCGCGGCGGGGTCCTCGCGCGGGTTCGCCGTGTAGAGCCCGTCGATGTCGCTGAGCAGCACCAGCGCCTCGGCCCCCGCCATCAGCGCCACCCGCGCCGCCAGCCGGTCGTTGTCGCCATAGCGGATCTCGTCGGTGGCCACCGTGTCGTTCTCGTTGATCACCGGGACCACGCCCAGCCCGGTCAGCGTCTTGAGCGTCGCGCGGGCGTTGAGATAACGCCGCCGGTCCTGCGTGTCGGCCAGCGTCAGCAGCACCTGCGCCGCCGTCACGCCATGCGGCGCCAGCGCGGCGACATAGGCCTGCGCAAGCTGGATCTGGCCCACCGCCGCCGCCGCCTGCGCCTGCTCCAGCGGCAGCGCGCCGCGCCGCAGGCCCAGCACCCGCCGCCCCAGCGCGATGGCGCCGGAGGAGACGATCAGCACCTCCGCGCCGCCCGCGATCAGCGCCGCGACATCCGCCGCCAGACCGTCGAGCCAGGCGCGGCGCAGCGCGCCGGTCGCGGCGTCCACCAGCAGCGCCGAGCCGATCTTGACCACCACGCGCCGCGCGTCGGCCAGCCGCGGCGTCGCGCTCAGGGCGTCCACGGGTCCGGTTCCTTCAGCGCGTCGGCCTGCGCGTCGCGCTGCGCCTGCACCATGCGCCGCAGCAGCCGCAGCGCCTCCGGCACGCCCGCGCCGCTGGCCGCCGACAGCGCGATGGGGCCGCGCGCGCCCGCCGCGCGCAGCAGCGCCTGCTTGCGCGCGATCTCGTCGGGCTGCAGCGCGTCGATCTTGCTGAGCGCCACCAGACGCGGCTTTTCGGCCAGCCCGTGGCCATAGGCCTCAAGCTCCGCCTCGATCACGTGGAAATCCTCCGCGACCGTCTCGCTGGTTCCGTCCACCAGATGCAGCAGCGCGCCGCAGCGCTCGACATGGGCGAGGAACTGGTCGCCGAGGCCCCGGCCCTCGCTGGCGCCCTCGATCAGGCCGGGGATGTCGGCGATCACCAGCTCCACGTCGTCGATCGCCGCGACGCCCAGGTTCGGCGTCAGCGTGGTGAACGGATAGTCGGCGATCTTTGGCCGCGCGTTCGAGGTGGCGGCGAGAAACGTCGATTTCCCGGCGTTGGGCAGGCCGACCAGCCCGGCGTCGGCGATCAGCTTCAGCCGCAGCCAGATGGTGCGCTCCACCGCCTCCTGTCCGGGGTTGGCGTGGCGCGGGGCCTGATTGGTCGAGGTCTTGAAGCGCAGGTTGCCCCAGCCGCCGTTGCCGCCGCGCGCCAGCAGCACGCGCTGACCGGTCGTGGTGAGGTCGGCGATCACCGTCTCGGC
>CAZRFB010000218.1:0-2841 GCA_964599185.1 uncultured Rhodobacterales bacterium
CGGCAAGCCCTGCGGTCAGGACGCCGCCCACGCCCGCCCCTCGGCGGTGACGGCGCTGGGCGTCGCGGGCGCGGTGGAAAAGCTGAAAGGTCTGATCGGTGCGGCGGTCGCGGCGATTCCGCCCTGTCAGGGCGCCGACGACCTGCGCGATCTGGTGTTGTTGCAGGCGAAGCGGCTGGCGCCGAAAACCCTTGTCCGAAGCGTCGCTTGACCCGTCCGCCGCGCGCGGCGCCCTGTCGCTGCGCGACCGCTGGCGCGCGTTTCGCAACGCCCGGCTGGCCGACACGCGCTTTCAGCGCTGGGCGGCGAAATTCCCGCTGACGCGGCCCACGGCGCAGAAGAACGCCCGCGCGCTGTTCGACGTGACGGCGGGGTTCGTCTATAGCCAGATCCTGTTCGCCTGCGTGAAACTAAAGCTGTTCCAAATGCTTGAGGACGGCCCGCTGCCGCTGGCGACGCTGGCCGCGCGGCTTGATCTGGCGCCCGACGCAGCGGAGCGGCTGGCGCGCGCGGCGGCGACGCTGGGGCTGACCGAGCGCTGCGACGACGGGCGCTGGACGCTGGGCACGCTGGGCGCCGCGATGCTGGGCGCGCCGGGCGTGGCCGAGATGGTCGAGCATCACGCCGCGCTCTACGCCGATCTTGCCGACCCGGTGGCGCTGCTGAAAAATCGCGGCGGGCGGATCGGCGACTACTGGGCCTATTCCCGCAACGCCGCCGCAGGCGCGCTGACGCCCGAGAAGGTGGCCGACTATTCCGCGCTGATGGCCGCCAGTCAGGCGACCTTCGTCGAGGACGTGATCGACGCCTGGCCTTTCGCGCGCCACCGCCGCCTGCTCGATGTCGGCGGCGGCGAGGGGCAGTTCCTGAGCGCGCTGGCGCCCCACGCCCCGGCGCTGGAGCTGGCGGTGTTCGACCTGCCCGCCGTGGCCGCCCGCGCGCAGGCGCGATTCGACGCCGCAGGCCTGACGCGGGCGCAGGCGTTCGGCGGCGACTTCTTCAACGACGCGCTGCCCGCCGGGTTCGACCTGATCTCGCTGATTCGGGTCTGCTTCGACCACGACGACGCGCCCGCGCTGAAGCTGCTGAAAAACGTGCGCGCCGCCACGCCGCCGGGGGGCGCGGTGCTGGTGGCCGAGACCATGGCGGGCACGCCGGGCGCCGAGCCGGTCGGCGACGCCTATTTCGGCTTCTACCTGCTGGCGATGGGGTCGGGGCGGCCGCGCACGGCGGCGGAGCTGACCGCGCTGCTGACCGCCGCAGGCTTCGCCTCGGTGCGCGAGGCGCGCAGCGCGCGGCCGATGCTGGCGCGGGTGCTGGTGGCGCGCCCTGTCTAGCACCAAAGACTGACAGTTCGTGTGTAAACATAGCTTGACATATCTGGCGGTGAATTTACGATGAGGGACAACAAGCAAGGCGGGGCGCGGCGACGCCCGACGACCCCGCAGGAGGAGACCGCGATGCAGACCGACGCCATAGTGATGGAGAAGCCGCAGAGCCTGGCGCTCGCGTCCATCGCGCTGGATGCGCCGGTGGACGGCGACGTGGTTGTGGAGATCGATTTCAGCGGCGTCAGCACCGGCACCGAGCGGTTGCTGTGGTCGGGCCGGATGCCGAACTTCCCCGGCATGGGCTATCCGCTGGTGCCCGGCTACGAATCGGTCGGCCGCGTGGTCGAGGCGCGCCCCGGCTGCGGCCACAAGGTCGGCGACGCGGTGTTTGCGCCCGGCGCGCGCTGTTTCGGCCCGGTGCGCGGCCTGTTCGGCGGCGCGGCGCGCACGCTGGTGCTGCCCGGCGCCCGCGCCATTCCCATCGCCGCCAGCCTGGGCGAGCAGGGCGTGCTGATGGCGCTGGCCGCCACCGCCCGCCACGCCATCGCAGGCGGCGAAAGCCCCGACCTCATCATCGGCCACGGCGTGCTGGGCCGTCTGATCGCGCGGCTGACCATCGCCGCCGGCGCCGAGCCGCCGACGGTGTGGGAGACCAACCCGGCGCGGCGCGGCGGCGCGCAGGGCTACGCCGTGATCGACCCGGAGACCGACGACCGCCGCGACTATCGCGCCGTCTATGACGCCAGCGGCGCCGTGAACCTTCTCGACACGCTGATCGGCCGGCTGGGCAAGGGCGGCGAGGTGGTGCTGGCGGGGTTCTACGAGGCGCCGCTGAGCTTTGCGTTCCCGCCCGCCTTCATGCGCGAGGCGCGCATCCGCATCGCCGCCGAGTGGCAGCCCTGCGACCTGAGCGCCACCCGCGCGCTGATCGAGGAGGGGTTTCTCTCGCTCGACGGCCTGATCACCCACCATGCCGCGCCAGCGGAGGCCGAGAGCGCCTATCGCACGGCGTTCGGAGACCCCGATTGCCTCAAGATGATTCTCGACTGGAGGGCTGCCGCGTGACCCCTGCCGACGGAACCCCAAGCCTGGCCGAAATGGTCGATGCGCTGCGCAACGAAGCCGCGCAGGAGCCTGACGCGCCGTCAACGACCGAGCCGACGAAAAAGACCCAGATCATCGCGATCTATGGCAAGGGCGGCATCGGCAAGAGCTTCACCCTGTCCAACCTCAGCTACATGATGGCGCAGCAGGGCAAGCGCGTGCTGCTGATCGGCTGCGACCCGAAATCCGACACCACCTCGCTGCTGTTCGGCGGCAAGGCCTGCCCCACCATCATCGAGACCTCCTCGCGCAAGAAGCTGGCGGGCGAGGAAGTGCGCATCGAGGATGTGTGCTTCAAGCGCGACGGCGTGTTCGCCATGGAGCTGGGCGGGCCGGAGGTCGGGCGCGGCTGCGGCGGGCGCGGCATCATCCACGGCTTTGAGCTGCTGGAGAAGCTGGGCTTTCA
>CAZRFB010000219.1:0-3704 GCA_964599185.1 uncultured Rhodobacterales bacterium
CGGATGCCGCGATCCTTAGCCCAGGCGCCCGCCTGATAGTCCCAGAACGTATAGCCGGGGGCGTCGTGCAGCGCGCGCCAGGCGTCGGTGAGGCCGAGGTGGACCAGCCGCCGCCAGGCGGCGCGGCTTTGCGGCAGATAGAGCGCGTCATCCGCCCACGCGGCGGGGTCGCGCGCGTCGAGCGGCTGCGGGATCACGTTGAAATCGCCCAGGATCACGGTGGGATCTTCGGTCGCCAGCAGCGCCCGCGCCCGCGCCTCCAGCCGCGCCATCCAGGCCAGCTTGTAGTCGTATTTCGGCCCCGGCGCCGGGTTGCCGTTGGGCAGGTAGAGGCCGCAGACCCGCAGCGCGGCGCGCTCGCCGCTGACGGTCGCCTCGATCCAGCGCGCCTGCGCGTCGTCGGGGTCGCCGGGAAGGCCGCGCGTCACGTCCTCCAGCGGGCGCTTCGACAGGATCGCGACGCCGTTGAAACCCTTCTGGCCGTGGGTGGCGACGTTGTAGCCCATGTCCTCGATCGGCCCGGCGGGAAAAGCGGCGTCCTCGCTCTTGATCTCCTGCAACACCGCCACGTCCGGCGCGCTGTCGCGCAGCCAGTCGAGCAGCGCGGGCAGCCGCGCCTTGACGCCGTTGATGTTGAACGTGGCGATTTTCATGGCGGGTCTCCGGCTGGCGCCCGCTTGTCATAGCGAAGCCGCCGCGCAACGCAAAGCGCCGCCCGTGAGGGCGGCGCGTGGCGGTGACCGGCGTGGTCGCGTCAGGCGGTCATGCGCCGTCGCCTCGCGCCCATCAGGCCAAGCCCGCCGAAGGCGGCGATCAGCAGGGCTCCGGCGGCGGGCAGCGGCACCGGGGCAGGCGTGGTCTCGACGGTCATCGCGCTCAGATAATACTGCTGATTGTTGTAGGCGAGCAGCAGTTCGTCGCCCTTGGGCAACAGCGCGTTGAGCGGAACTGAGCCGCCGAACCGTGCGTTGAGCAGAAACGTGCTCATCCAGTTCTTGCCGCCGTCGAGCGAGAAGTTGAATTTGTCGTTTTCGCCGAACGCCTTGTCGCTTGGGTGCTTGTCGCCGCGAAACGAAAGCGCGCCGATGGTCACATCCTCGGCGAAGCTCAGGCCGAGGATCTCGCCCCTGGTCAGGTTGTCGTCGCTCGGCGTCTTGCACTGCGAGCCTCTGAGAACTTTGCAGACGCCAAGGCCGGCCTGATTGCGGTCGAGATAGGCGAAATACTTGTCGCTCTCGACGCCATTCTTCGTGTCGCCCTTATAGCCGCGCGCGGTGACGGCGATCGGCACATAGGTCGCGTCATGGATCGTGCCGTTGGTGAAAAAGCCCTCAACCGCAGTTTCGCCTTTGGCGTCGGTGAAGCCGAGGAAATTGAGGGTGGTCGCCTGTGCGGCGCTCACGCTGAGCATGATGGCGGCGCAGGTCAGAATGCTGGTCATGGGACGCATCGGGATACTCCGGGTTACACAAAAACATCTCGCAACAGCGGCGGCGGGCATACTCAACCCGCTGCATGTATATTCCATAAAAGCATTTTCGCGACTCTTCAATTCATATCAATAGTAAATATTACATAATTTATAGTATAATAATATAATAAGTAAGCGGATTGGCGCCGAGTATCGCGCGCCTTTGCCGCATCGCGCCGCAGTCTGCGCTCAGTGCGTCTCCGCCTGCCCGATCAGCCGCAGGAATGCGGCGCCGAACCGCTCCGCTTTCTGCTCGCCCATGCCCTGAACGCGCGCCAGCGCCGCCAGCGTGGCGGGCTTCGCCGCCACGATCTTCGCCAGAGTGCTTGCGCCGCAATCGAGATATTTGCCCGCGCCGTCCGGCCCGCGCGCGAGGTCGCGCTGGGCGTCCTCCAGCGCCTCGAACAGCCGCTGATCGGCGGCGGAGAGCCTTGCGCGGGCGGGGTGGGCGGCGGAGACCGGCGCGCCGGTCAGCACCTCCAGAAACGCCGGGCCGTATTTCGCCAGCTTCGCCGCGCCGACGCCGTAGCATTCGGTCAGCGCGTCGAGGCTTTGCGGCTTGCGCGTCGCCATGTCGATCAGCGTGCGGTCGGCGAAAACCACATAGGCGGGCGCGCCCAGCGCCTCGGCCAGCGTGCGCCGCTTCGCCTTCAGCGCCGACAGCAGCGCCTCGTCCTCCTCGGCCACCAGCGCGGCGGGGGCGGGCCGCGCGGCGCCGCGCGCGGGGGTCAGCACGTCGGCGCGCAGCTCCAGCCGCCGCTCGCCCTTCAGCACCGCCCGCGCGTCCTCGGCGCAGCGCCAGGCGTTGAAGCGGGCGGGGTCGATCCACACCAGCCCCAGCGCGCTGAGCTGACGGAACACGCCGCGCCACTGGCCCTTGTCGAAGTCGGCGCCCGCGCCGAAGGTCGGCAGCGCGTCATGGCCCTGCGCGCGCACCTTGTCGGTGCGCTCGCCGCGCAGCACGGCGATCAGATGCTCCAGCCCGAATCGCTCTCCGGTGCGCAGGATCGCCGACAGCGCCTTTTGCGCCGCCACGGTGGCGTCGAACAGGCGCGGCGGCTCGCGGCACAGGTCGCAATGGCCGCAGGGCGCGACGGTCTCGCCGAAATAGGCCAGCAGCGTCACCCGCCGGCAGCGCGGCGCCTCGGCCAGCGCCAGCAGCGCGTTGAGGCGCGCATGGTCGGCGCGCTTGCGGTCGTCCGGCGCGGCGCCCTCGTCGATCTGCATCCGGCGCAGCTTGATGTCGTCGATGCCGTAGAGCGTCAGCGTCTCGGCCGGGGCGCCGTCGCGCCCGGCGCGGCCGATCTCCTGATAATAGGATTCCACCGATTTCGGCAGGTCGGCGTGGACCACATAGCGGATGTCGGGCTTGTCCACCCCCATGCCGAAGGCGACGGTGGCGCACATCACCAGATCGTCCTCGCGCTGAAAGCGGTCCTGATTGCGCTGGCGCGTCAGCGCGTCGAGCCCGGCGTGATAGGGCAGGGCCTCCACGCCCGCGTCGCTCAGCGCCTTGGCCAGCACCTCGGTCTTGTTGCGCGACCCGGCATAGACGATGCCCGAGCGCCCTTTTCGCGGCAGCACATAGCGCAACAGCTGGTCGCGCGGGCGATCTTTTGGCTGAAACGCGAGAAACAGGTTGGGCCGGTCGAAGCCGCGCAGGAAGATCTGCGGCGGCGCATCGAACAGCCGCGCCACGATCTCGGCGCGGGTCTCGGCGTCGGCGGTGGCGGTGAAGGCGGCGGTCTGCACGTCGCCCAGCGCGCGGCGCAACTCCCCCAGCTTCAGATAATCGGGGCGAAAGTCGTGGCCCCACTGGCTGACGCAATGCGCCTCGTCCACCGCCAGCAGCGCAACGTCGGCGCGGCGCAACAGTGAGGCGGAGGCGGCGATGCGCTCGGGCGCCATGTAGAGCAGCTTGAGCCGCCCCTGGGCCAGCGCGCGCATCACGGCTTCGGTCTCCGCGCCGCTGTTGGCCGAGCACAGCGCGCCGGCCTCGACCCCCGCCGCGCGCAGGGCCGCCACCTGATCGCGCATCAGGGCGATCAGCGGCGAGACCACCACCGTCACCCCCTCTCGCGCCAGCGCCGGAAGCTGATAGCACAGCGACTTGCCGCCGCCGGTGGGCATGATCGCCAGCACGTCGCGCCCCGCCAGCACCGCCTCGACCACCTCGCCCTGACCGGGGCGGTAGTCGTCGAAGCCGAACACCGATTTCAGCAGGGCGCGGGGG
>CAZRFB010000220.1:0-4068 GCA_964599185.1 uncultured Rhodobacterales bacterium
AACCAGCTGTTCCGCTTCACCGCGATGCAGACCCATTTCGGCTGCAACATGCTGGCGCTGAACGGCGGGCGGCCCGAGCAGATGGAGCTGCGCACCATCCTGTCGGCGTTCCTGACCTTCCGCGAGGAGGTGGTCGCCCGGCGCACCGCGTTCGAGCTGCGCAAGGCGCGCGAGCGGGCGCATGTGTTGTGCGGCCTGGCGGTCGCGGTCGAGAACGTGGACGAGGTGGTGGCCACCATCCGCGCCAGCCCCGACCCCGCCACCGCCCGCGCCCGGCTGATGGAGCGGCGCTGGCCCGCGCGCGCCATCGCGGAATACCTCATGCTGATCGACGACCCGCTGCACAAGATGCACGAGGACGGCACCTACAACCTGTCCGAAGTGCAGGCGCGCGCAATCCTTGAGCTGCGCCTGCAGCGCCTCACCGCGCTGGGGGTGAAGGAGGTCACTGACGAGCTGGCCGAGTTGGCGGGCCGGATCACCGACTACCTCGACATCCTGCGCTCGCGCGCGCGGATCATGGCGATCATTTCGGCGGAGCTGTCGGAGGTGAAGGCGCTGTTCGCGACACCCCGCCGCACCGAGATCGTCGAATTCGACGGCGACGTGGACGACGAGGACCTGATCGAGCGCGAGGACATGGTCGTCACCATCACCCACGGCGGCTATCTCAAGCGCACGCCGCTGGCCGACTACCGCGCGCAGGCGCGCGGCGGCAAGGGCGTCGGCGGCATGGCGATGAAGGACGAGGATTTCGTCACCACGCTGTTCGTGGCCAACACCCACACGCCGATCCTGTTCTTCACCACCGGCGGCATCGTCTATCAGCTCAAGACATGGCGTCTGCCGGTGGGCGGGCGCAACGCGCGCGGCCGGCCGCTGGTCAACGTGCTGCCGGTCGATCCCGGCGTGTCGATCGCCGCGATGATGCCGGTCGATGCGCCCGAGGAGGACTGGGGCAAGCTCCAGATCATCTTCGCGACCTCCGAGGGCGACGTGCGGCGCAACGCGCTGTCGGACTTCACCAACATCATGCGCAACGGCAAGATCGCGATGAAGCTGCCCGCCAGAGAGGACGGGGAAGGCGTGCGGCTGGTGGGCGCGCGGATCTGCGACGCGAACGACGACCTGCTGCTCAGCACCGCCAACGGCCGCGCGATCCGATTCGCGGTGACCGACGTGCGGGTGTTCTCGGGCCGCGACTCGACCGGCGTGCGCGGCATCAGGCTGGCGGAGGGCGACGAGGTCGTCTCGATGGCGGTGATCCGCCATTTCGACGCCACCAGCGCCGAGCGTGAGGATTATCTCAAGATGCGCCGCGCGGTCAGCGGCGCGGCGGAGGACGACGAGGCGGCGGACGACGCGGGCGACGAGGCCGCGGAGGACGGCGCCGTGCGGCTGACCGGCGAGCGCTATGCCGAGATGTCGGCGGCGGAGGAGATGATCCTCACCATCACCTCAAAGGGCCTCGGCAAGCGCACCTCCAGCCACGAATACCGCACCACCAATCGCGGCGGTCAGGGCATCATCGGCGCCAACCTCACGCCGCGCCTCAACGATCCCGACCGCGCCCCTGCCCGCGTCGCCGCCGCATGGCCGGTGGGCGAGGACGACCAGATCATGCTGGTGACCGACGCAGGCCAGTCGATCCGCTGCCCGGTGTCGGACGTGTCGGTGATGTCGCGCGGCGCGCGCGGCGTGCGGGTGTTCAACACCGCCGAAGGCGAGCGCGTGGTCAGCGTGGCGCTGATCGCCGACGCGGGCGACGCGTAGCCCGCCTTCACGCGGTCCCGGCCCCCGCGCCGGGACCGCACGACGCCCGCGCCCATTCCGGCGACGCCGCAAGATTGAGCGGGGTCCCGGCGCGAGGCAGGGACAGCGCAGACATTCAGCCCCCTCGCCCCTTCAACGCAGTCCCGGCCCCCGAGCCGGGACCCCGCGCAACGGTCGCGGCGTCTCGGTTCGGCCCGCTCACTCCAGCATCGCCAGCACGTCCAGATGCCCGATCCGCGCCGCCGTCGCCGCGATGCGCGCCGCGCGCCAGCCGTCCGACGCGCCCGCCGCGTCGGCGACCCCCGCCGCCAGCGCCGCGATCAGGCCTGCGTCGCGCGGCGCCGCCAGCCGCCACGGGCTGGAGGCCGTGCGCACCGCATAGCCCCGCGCCGCCAGCGCCTGCGCCAGATAGCCGCCGCCGCCTGCGCCCAGCGCCGGGCCCAGCCCCTTGTCGCGGCGCATGTCGGCAAGGAACGCCGCGCGCACCGCGCCGTCCTTGGGGTGCGGCGGCGCCCAGGCCTCGTCGCCGTCATAGCTGAGCGCGGCATAGACCGCCGCGCCCGCCGCGCGGGCGGCGTCGGCGAAACGGTCGATCCATGCGGCGGAGGCCAGATCGAAAAACGCCGAGGCCGTCACCAGCGCGGGCGCGGGCGCAAGCGCGGCGCCGGGATCGGCGGCGAGGTCCAGCGTCAGGGTCCGCGCCTGTGCGCCGATGGCGCGCGCGCTCTGCGCCGCCAGCCGCAAGAGCCCTGCGTCGTGGTCCACCAGCCGCCAGCGTGCGCCGGGCAATATGGGATGCAGCGTGCGCAGCGTGGCGCCGGTCCCGGCGCCGATGTCCACCACGTCCAGTGCGCCGCGCGCTTTCGCCCACGCCGCCAGCGCCGCGACAAGGCTCTGGTCGCGCGCCGCACGGTCGGCGCCCTCGCGCAAACTCAGCCAGTCGGCGCTGAAGCTCATGGCGCGATCCCCTCCAGCGCGGCGCGTATCGCGCGCGCGGTCGCGTCCCAGCCGGGGATGACATGGGCGCGGGCATGGGCGGCGGCGGCCATGGCGCGGCGGCGCGCCGGGTCGTCGAGCAGCGCGGCGATGTTCTCGGCCAGCGCGGCGGCGTCGTCGGGCGGACTGAGCCGCCCCGCCCCCGGCCCGATCACCTCGCGCGCGGCGGCGATGTCGGCGGCCAGCACCGGCAGTCCGTGCGCCATCGCCTCGGCGAAAACCATGCCATAGCCTTCATGGCGCGACGGCAGGCAGAAGATGTCGGCGCCGTGATAGGCGTCCGCCAGCGCCGCCGACGACACCGGCCCATGCAGCGCGATCCGCGCGCCAAGCCCCGCCGCGGCGATGCGCGCGCGCACCTGCGCCGCCCAGTCCGGCGCGAAATCCTGCGCGCCATAGAGCGCCGCGCACCAGGGCCGGTCGGCGAGCCGCGCCAGCGCGTCGATCAGCACGTCATGGCCTTTTCGCGGGATCAGCGAGGCGACGCACAGGATCACCGGCGTCTCGCCGCCGCCCCGCGCCATCGCCGCGCGCGCCAGGCCAGGCCGGGCGACGCTGAACAGCGACGGCGCTATGCCGAACAGCGCCGCAGCGTCGCGCACCGTCGCGGCGGAGGTGGTGACGATCGCGCGGCACCGCGCCAGCGCGGCGCCCTCGCTGGCGCGCAAAGCCTGCGCCTGCGCCTCGGACAGCCCCGCCTCCAGCGCCAGAGGATGGTGCAAGAGCGCCGCCAGCGGCGCGCGCACCCCCGCCAGCGCCGCCTCTGGCAGCGCGCCCAGCGCCAGCCCGTCCACCAGCAGCGGCCGGTCGGCGGGCGTCGCCGCCAGCAGACGCGCAGCCTGCGCCAAGGCGGCCCCGGTCGGGAACGGAAACCCGCCCGGCAGCGCCAGATGCGCCAGTTCCAGCCCCACGCCCGGCCCGGCGGCGATCACCGCGCGGTCATAGCCGTAGCCGCCGCTGGGGGTGTTCAGGTCGCCGGGGATGGCGAAGGTCGCCCGCACTCAGACCGCGCCCTCGAACCACGCCCGCGCCACATGGCTTTCGTTGAGCGTGACGCGGATGCGCTCCACCCCGTCGCCGCCCGGCCCCAGATCGCCGCGCCGCGCCGCGCCTGCGACGCTGTCGAAGATGAACCGGCACAGCCATTCGGTGGTGGTGAGCTGGCCCTTCGTGGCGGGCGCTTCGTCGAGGTTGCCATAGTTCAGCGGCTTCAGCGCCGCTTTCAGCGCGTCATGCGCGCGGCCGATATCGACCACGATGCGGTCGGCGGTCAGCTCGGTGCGAAAGAACGCCACGTCC
>CAZRFB010000221.1:0-11434 GCA_964599185.1 uncultured Rhodobacterales bacterium
CCGCCCGAGCACGCCCGCCACTGGGAGACGACGCTGGAGTTCCTGCGCATCGTGCGCGAGGTCTGGCCCGCGATCCTGGCCGAACAGGAGGGCGGCGCGCTCGAAGCCGAGGCGCGGCGGCGGCTGGCGGCGGAGCGTCAGGCGCGCGCCTGGGCCGAGGCGCCGCCCGCGCATCCGGTGATCGCCGCAGGCTCGACCGGCTCGCGCGCGCCCACGGCGATGATCCTGCGCGCGGTGGCGCAGGCGCCGCAGGGCGCGGTGGTGCTGCCCGGCTTCGACCCCGCGCTGGCGGCGGAGGTGTGGGAGGCGATTGGCGATGAGCACCCCTGGGCGGGGTTTCGCCGCCTGCTCGACGGTCTGGGCGCGGCGCCCGGCGACGTGGCGTGGTGGACCGACGGCGACGCCGCCCACGCCCCGCGCCGCCGCCTGATCGCGCAGGCGCTGCGCCCGGCGCCGGTCACCGACGACTGGCGGGCGGCGCTGCCCGGCTTGCGCGCCGAGGCCGCCGCCGCGACCGGGGGGCTGACGCTGCTGGAGGCGCCGGACGCGCGGCGCGAGGCGGCGGCGATCGCGCTGGCGCTGCGCGAGGCGGTCGAGACGACGGGCCGCCGCGCCGCGCTGATCACGCCCGATCGCGGGCTGGCGCGGCGGGTCTCGGCGGCGCTGGCGCGCTGGGGGATCGAGCCCGACGACAGCGGCGGCCGCCCGCTGCCGCTCACGCCGCCGGGGGTGTTCTTGCGGCTGGTCGCCGACGCCGCCTTCGCGCCGTTCGAGGCGGTGGCGCTGCTGGCGCTGCTCAAGCATCCGCTGTGCGCGGCGGGGCCGGGGCGGGGCGCCCATCTGCGCGCCGTGCGCCGCTATGAGATCGCGGTGCTGCGCCGCCGCCCTGACCTGGCGTCGCTGGCCGCCTGCGCGCAGGCGGCGGCGGCGGACGCCGCCTTCGCGCCGCTGGCGGGGGCGTTCGCGCGGCTCATGGCGCTTCAGGCCGCGCCGCATGAGCTGGCGGCGATGGCGGCGGCGCATCTGGACTGCGCCCAGGCGCTGGCGGGCGACGCGCTGTGGGACAAGGCGGCGGGCGTCGCGGCGCGCACTGCGGCGCAGGGTTTTTCGGTGGCGGCGGCGGTCTATGGCCCCTGCGAGGCGCGCGCCTATCCGCCGCTGTTCGCCGCCGCGCTGGGTGGCGAGGCGCGCGAGGAGGCGTTCCGCCCCGATCCGCGCGTGGCGATCTGGGGGCCGCTGGAGGCGCGGATGCAGACCGCCGATCTGGTGATCCTGGGCGGGTTGAACGAGGGCGTCTGGCCCGGCCCGCCCGCGCCCGACCCGTGGCTGAGCCGCCCGATGCGCGCCCGCGTCGGGCTGCCCGCGCCTGAGCTCGCCATGGGGCTGGGCGCGCATGACGTGCTGAGCGCGGCCTGCGGGCGCGCGGTGATCCTGTCGCGCGCGCTGCGGTCGGGCGGCGCGCCCACCACCCGCTCGCGCTGGCTGGAGCGGCTGGTGACGCTGACGCGCGGCGTGGACGCGGGCGCGCTGGCGGCGATGACGGCGCGCGGCGCGCGGCTGCTGGCGCTGGTGGACCCTTTGGAGCGCCCCGCCGCGTCCGCGCCGCCCGAGCCGCGCCCCGCGCCGCAGCCCCCCGTCGCGCTGCGCCCCGACGTCCTGTCGGTGACGCAGGTCGAGACGCTGATCCGCGACCCTTACGCGATCTATGCGCAAAAGGTGCTGCGGCTGAAGCGGCTCGATCCGGTGGGCCGGGCGCCCGATGCGCGCGACCGGGGGATGATCCTGCACGACGTGATGGCGCGCTTCGCCACGGGCGACGCAGGCGATCTCGCCGCCGCGCTGGCCGGCGCCGCCGCGCTGCTGGACGACGCGCCGCTGCCGCCCGCGCTGAGGCGGCTGTGGCGCGCGCGGCTCGACCGGCTGGCGCCGACGCTGCTGCGTGAGGAGGCGCGCCGCCGCGCGCTGGGCGCGCCGCGTGTCGAGGTGAAGGGCGCGCTGGCGGCCTCGGGCTTCACCCTCACCGCGCGCGCCGACCGCATCGACCTGCGCGCGGGCGGGCGCGCGGCGCTGTATGACTACAAGACCGGCGCGATCCCCAGCGATCCGCAGATCCAGGCCTTCGCCAAGCAGTTGCCGCTGGAGGCCGCGATCGCGCAGGCGGGCGGCTATGAGGGCCTCGGCGCGGTGGCGGTGGTGGAGATGGCGCATGTCTCGCTGGGCGGCGGCAAGGGCGCGGGCGCGGCGAAGCCGGTGAAGGACGACCCCGCCGCGCTGGCGGCGGAGGCCTGGGCGGGCCTGTTGCGGCTGATGGCGGCCTATGCGCGCCCCGACACCGGCTATCCCGCGCGGGCGCGGCCCAAGCATATCGCCTACGCCTCCGACTATGACCACCTCGCCCGCTATGGCGAGTGGGAGGACGGCGACATGGCGCAGCCATGACCCAAGCGCAGGGCGCAGCCATGATCGAAACGCGGAACGCCGCCGTCGAGCGCGCCAGCCTTCAGCAACGGCGCGCGGCGGCGCCGCACGGCTCGGCCTGGGTCTCGGCCAACGCAGGCTCGGGCAAGACGCGGGTGCTGATCGACCGGGTGGCGCGGCTGCTCTGGGCGGGCGCGCGGCCCGAGCGCATCCTGTGCCTGACCTACACCAAGGCGGCGGCGGCGGAGATGACCACGCGGCTGAGCGCGCAGCTGGGCGGCTGGGCGCTGGCCGACGACGCCGCGCTGCGCGCTGATCTGATTCGCCTGACCGGCGAGCGCGCGCCCGACGCGGCGCGGATGGCCGCCGCCCGGCGGCTGTTCGCGCAGGCGCTGGAGACGCCGGGGGGGCTGAAGATCCAGACCATCCACGCCTTCTGCGACGCGGTGCTGCGCCGATTTCCGCTGGAGGCCGGGATCTCGCCCGCGTTCAGCGTGCTCGACGACCAGATGCGCGGCCTGCTGATCGCGCGCGTCCGCGACCGGCTGGCCGAGGCGGCGGCGCAGGGCGAGAACGACGCCTTCGACCGCGTCGCCGCCGTGCTGGGCGACGAGGGGCTGGATGCGCTGAACGCCGAGATCCTGTCCAATCGCGCGCTGTTCCGCGCCCCGCCCGCGCCGGATGCGCTCTGCGCCGCCTTCGGGGTGGACCGCGCGGCGCTGGAGGAGCGCCCGCTCGACGCGCTGTTCGACGGGGCCGACATGGTGCGATTGCACGCGCTGGCGGTGGGCTTGAGCGCGGGCGGGCGCAACGACGGCTGGATCGGCCATCCGCTGGTCGAGGCGCTGGCCACCGACGACCCCGACGCGCAAGCCGAGGCCTTGGGCCGCGCGCTGCGCAAGGGCGACGGCGCGCCGCGCGACTGGGCGAAGAACCCCACCAACAGTTTTTCGGACGCGCATCCCGACGCGCGCCCCATGCTCGCGGCGCTGTCGGCGCGCTACGAGGCGGCGCGCGCGCGCGCCGACGCCCTCGCCGCCGCCGGGCGCGCCATCGCGCTCACCGCCTATGCGACCGCCTTTCTCGACGCTTTCGAGGATGAGAAGCGCGCGCGCGGCGCGCTTGATTTCGACGATCTGGTGGCGAAGGCCGGGCGGCTGCTGACCGAGGGCGAGATGGGCGCCTGGGCGCTCTACAAGCTCGACGGCGGGGTGGATCACATCCTGGTCGATGAGGCGCAGGACACCGCGCCCGATCAGTGGCGGGTGATCCGCGCGCTGGCCGACGAGTTCTACGCCGGCGAGGGCGCGCGCGAGGGCGACCGCACGCTGTTCGTGGTCGGCGACGAGAAACAGTCGATCTACAGCTTTCAGGGCGCCGACGTGCGGCTGTTCGGCGCCACGCGCGACCACGTGGCGGCGCGGATGGAGGCGGCGGCGGCGCCGTTCAACGCGCTGACGCTGGAGACCTCGTTCCGCTCCGCCCCCGCGATCCTGCGCGTGGTGGACGCCGCCTTCGCCCGCGCGCCCGAGGGTCTGAGCGCTGCGGGCGCCCCGCCGATGCACGCCGCCGCCAAGCACGATCTCGTCGGCCGGGTCGATCTGTGGCCGATGCTGCCGAAGGACGACGCCGCGCCCGAGCCGCCGTGGTCCGACCCGGTGGACGCGCCCGCGCCCGCCAACCCGCGCCTGGTGCTGGCGCGCGCGCTGGCCGCCGAGGTCGCGCGCTGGATCAGGACCGGCGAGCGTCTGCCCGGCGGCGACCGCGCGGTGCGCGCGGGCGACATCATGGTGCTGGTGCGCCGCCGCGACATTCTGGCGGCTGAGCTGGTGCGCGCGCTCAAGCGCCATGGCGTCGATGTGGCGGGGGCCGACCGGCTGAAGATCGGCGAGGATCTGGCGGTGCGCGACCTGCTGGCGCTGGCGCGATTCGCGCTGACGCCGGGCGACGACCTGACGCTGGCCGCGCTGTTGCGCTCGCCGCTGTGCGGGCTGTCGGGCGCGGCGCTGGAGGTGCTGGCGGCGCCGCGCGCGGCAACGCTTTGGGCCGCGCTGCGCGCCGACCCCGCGCACCGCACTGTCGCCGCGCGGCTGGAGGCGGCGATGGCGGCGGCGGATTTCCTGCGCCCGTACGAATTCTTCGAGCGCGCGCTGACGCAGGAGGGCGGCCGCCAGCGCCTGCTCGCGCGGCTGGGCGTGGAGGCCGAGGACGCCATCGACGAGCTTCTGGCGCAGGCGCTGGCCTATGAGGACGATTCCGCGCCGACGCTGGAGGGCTTTCTCGACTGGATCGGGCGCGGCGAGATCGAGATCAAGCGCGAGATGGACAAGGGCGCGGGCGCGGTGCGGGTGATGACCGTGCACGGCGCCAAGGGGCTGGAGGCGCCGGTGGTGATCCTGCCCGACTGCGCGGCGGGCAAGGCCGGCAGGACGCGCGCCATCGCCCGGCTGGGTTCGCCCGACGCGCCGTTCGCCGCCTGGACCATGCCGAAGGACGCGACGCCGCCGCCGCTGACCGAAGCCGCCGAGCAAGCCGCGCGGGCCGCGCGCGACGAGAGCCGCCGCCTGCTCTACGTCGCCATGACGCGGGCCGAGCGCTGGCTGGTGGTCTGCGCGGCGGGCGACCCGGAGGCGAAGGCGCAGGCGGAATCGTGGCACGCGCTGGTCCGCGCCGGGATGCAGGACGCGGCAGCGGTCGAGATCGACCCGCCCGAGGGCCTGACCGGGCGGGCGCTGCGGGTGCAGGATTTTGGCGCCATGGCCGGGGAGGGCGCCGCGGCCGACGCCGCAGGCGCGCCGCCCGCCGCGCCGCCCACCGCTTCTGCGCCGCACTGGCTGTTCGCCCCGGCGCCGCCGCCGCCGTCTGCGCTGATCCGCCGCACGGCGGCCTCCGCGCTGGGCGAGGATGGCGCGGGCGACGACGCGGCGCCGACGGGCGGCGGGCGCGACGCCGAGACGGCGCGGCTGCGCGGGCTGGCGATCCACGCGCTGCTCGAACACCTGCCCGGCGCCGCGCCCGAGGCGCGCCCGGCGCTGGCGGCGCGGCTGCTGGCGCGGCTGGCGCCGGGGATGGACGCCGCCGCGCTGCTGGCGGAGGCCGAGGCGGCGATGGCGCTGCCGCAGGCGGCGGCCGTTTTTGCGCCGGATGCGCTGGCGGAGGCGGCGCTGTCGCTCACGCTGCCGTCGGGCCTGCGCATCGCGGGGCGGGTGGACCGGCTGGCGGTGACGCCCCGCGCCGTGCTGGCGGTGGATTTCAAGACCGACGCCGCGCCGCCCGCCGCGCCGCAGGACGCGCCGGAGGCCTATCTGCGCCAGATGGCCGCGTATCGCGCCGCGCTGGGCGCGCTCTACCCCGGCCGCGCGGTGACGCTGGCGCTGCTGTGGACCGCCGCGCCGCGCTTCATGGCGCTGCCCGGCGCGCTGCTGGACGCGGCGCTGGCGCGCGCGGCGCCTTGACCGCGCCCGCGCGCGTTCATAGCTTCGCACCTCCCGGGCGCGTCGCCGCTCGCCACGAAAGGATGACCGCCATGGCCACCGTGCCCGTCACCGACGACAGTTTCGACGCCGACGTGCTCAAGTCGTCCACCCCGGTCGTGGTGGATTTCTGGGCGGAATGGTGCGGCCCGTGCAAGCAGATCGGCCCCGCGCTGGAGGAGATCGCGGGCGAACTTGGCGAAAAGGTCAAGATCGTCAAGATCAACATCGACGACAACCCCGGCGCCCCGTCGAAATACGGCGTGCGCGGCATCCCGACGCTGATGCTGTTCAAGGATGGCAAGGTCGCCGCCACCAAGGTCGGGGCCGCGCCCAAGACCGCCATCGCCAACTGGATCGAAGACTCGATCTGACCGCTTTCCCCGCCGAAAGGCCGCCGCCCGTGTCCCGCACCGCCCTTATCGCCGCCGCCGCCCTGGTCATCGCCGGGGCGGGGGCGGGCGCTTGGTTCGCCCTCTCGGGGGGCGACCGGTTCGCCCAGTGCCGCGAGGGCGGCGCCGTGGTCGGCGCGTCGATCGGCGGGCCGTTCACGCTGACGCGCGGCGACGGCGCGCGGGTGAGCGACGCCGACGTGATCGACCGCCCGACGCTGGTCTATTTCGGCTATACCCATTGCCCCGACTTCTGCCCCACCGACGCCGCCAACATGGCCGCCGTCGCCGATCTGCTGGCGGCGCAGGGGCTGAAGATCAACACGGTGTTCATCACCATCGACCCCGCGCGCGACACGGCCGAGGCGCTGGGCCGCTTCACCGCGCAGATGCACCCCGACATGGTGGGCCTCAGCGGTTCGGCGGAGGACATCGCCGCCGCCGCGAAAGCCTATCGCGTCTATTACGCCAAGGCGGGCGAGGACCCGGAATTCTACCTGATGGACCACTCGACCTTCACCTATCTGATGGCGCCGGGCGTGGGGTTTCTGGATTTCTTCCGCCATGGCGAACAGCCCGAGGCGGTGGCCGGGCGCGTCGGTTGCTACGCCCGCGCGCTGGGCTGACGCCGCGCCGGATTTGACAGCGCCGCCAACCGGTTCCATAACGCAACAAAATGTCGCGCCCCGGCGCGGCGGCGATGGATGGGAACCCCATGGAAGACGGCGCAGCGCACGACATCGGCCCCGACAAGAGCCTTCTGATCGTCGATGACGACGAGGCGTTCCGCAGGCGCCTCGCCCGCGCGATGGAGAAGCGCGGCTTCGACCCGGTGGTGATGGCCGAGAGCGTCGCCGAGGGGCTGGAGGCCACCCGCACCGCGCCGCCCGCCTTCGCCGTGATCGACCTGCGGCTTGAGGACGGCAACGGGCTGGACGTGGTCGAGGCGCTGCGCGAGAGCCGCCCCGACGCGCGCATCGTGGTGCTGACCGGCTATGGCGCGATCGCGACCGCCGTGGCGGCGGTGAAGATCGGCGCCACTGACTACCTCAGCAAGCCCGCCGACGCCGACGACGTGGAGGCCGCGCTGCTGGCGCGGCTGGAGGACAAGCCCGCGCCGCCGGAAAATCCGATGAGCGCGGACCGCGTGCGATGGGAGCATATCCAGCGCGTGTTCGAACTGTGCGACCGCAACGTGAGCGAGACGGCGCGGCGGCTGAACATGCACCGCCGCACGCTGCAACGCATCCTCGCCAAGCGCTCGCCGCGCTGAGCGGGGCCTCCTAGCGCGCCCAGGCCGCCAGCGTCTCGACGCGGTCGGCCTCGGCGGCGGGCTTGTCCCAGCGGATGCGGCGGATGCGCGGAAAGCGCAGCGCCACGCCGGACTTGTGGCGCGCCGACCGCTGCACCGCGTCGAAGGCGATCTCCAGCACCAGCAGCGGCGCCACCGCGCGCACCGGGCCGAAGCGGTCGGTGGTGTTGTCGCGCACGAACTTGTCGAGCAGCGCCAGCTCAGCGTCGGTGAAGCCGGAATAGGCCTTGCCCACCGGCGCCAGCTCCGCCCCCGCCGCGCCGTCCCGCCAGGCGCCGAAAGTGTAGTCGGAGTAATAGCTTGAGCGCTTGCCATGGCCGCGCTGGGCATACATCAGCACGCAATCGGCGGTCAGCGCCGCACGCTTCCACTTGAACCATTGCCCCATCGGGCGCCCGCCCAGATAGGCGCCGTCGCGGCGCTTGAGCATCAGCCCCTCCTGCGCCGCGTCGCGCGCGCCCGCCCGCAGCGTGGCCAGCGTCGCCCAGTCGTCGAAGGCGATGCGCGGCGAGAGGTCGAGGTCGGGCGAAAACCGCTCCAGCCGCGCGCGCCGCGCGTCGAAGGGCAGGGCGCGCAGGTCGGCTTCGCCGTCGTGCAGCAGGTCGTAGGCGCGGATGAAGGCCGGGCGCGCCGCGATCTCGCGCGCGCTGACGCGCTTGCGGCCCAGCCGCTTCTGCAATTCGGCGAACGGCGCCGCCGCGCCGTCGGCCGCGCGCACCAGCAACTCGCCATCGACGCAGCCGCGCCAGCGCATCGCCGCCAGCACGTCGGGGAAGGCCGGGCCCAGATCCTCGCCGGTGCGCGAATAAAGCGCGCAGGCCCCGGCCGCCGCGACCGCCTGCACCCGCACGCCGTCCCATTTCCACTCCGCCGCGAAGGCGCGCGGATCGAGGCGGGCGGTCAGCCGCGCCAGCGTTTCGGCGTCGTTCTCCACCGTTTCGCGCGGCTCTCCCGCCGCGTAGAGCGCCGATTCGACCGGGTGGGCCAGCATCATCGGGCGAAAGCCCATCGCGCGGTCGATCTGCGGCGCCGCCCCGCCCTCTACCCAGGCGAACAGCGGCGCATAAGGGGCGTCAAGGCCGTGCCACGCTTCCTCGATCGCCTCCGGCGTGACGGCGCCGAGCCTGCTGAGCGCGGTTTTCGCCAGCCGCGCCGACACGCCCACCCGCAGGCCGCCCGCGCACAGCTTGACCAGCGCGAATCGCTCCGACGGCCCCATCCGGTCGAGCAGCGCCGCCGCCGCCCCGGCGCGCGCGCCCTTTGGCGCTTCGGTCAGCGCCGCCGCCACCGCGCCCAGCCGCGGCGCCGCTCCGTCATCGGCCGCGCCCGGCCAGATCAGCGACACTGTCTCCGCCAGATCGCCGACGAAATCGTGCGACAGCCGCAGCAGCACGGGATCGACGCGCGCCTCGGCCAGCGCGCGAAACACCGCAGGCGTCAGATGCGGCAGCCGCAATTCCCCCGCCAGCGCCGCCAGCGCCCAGCCGCGGTCGGGGTCCGGGGTCTCGCGGAAATATTGCGTCATCAGCGCCAGTTTCGCGCCGCGTCCCGGCGTGTAAACCAAGTGTTCTAGAAGTCGTGCAAACGGTGTCATGCCGTGTATGATAGCCCGGCCCGGCGCCGAGGCGCAGGCCCTTGCGGAGACGAAGCGGATAGATGCTGTCCTACCAGCACGCCTATCACGCCGGGGGACCGGCCGATCTGCACAAGCACAGCGTGCTGGCGGCGATGCTGCGGCTGCTGACGGTCAAGCCGCGCCCGATCAGCTATCTCGAAAGCCACGCCGGGCGCGGGATGTATGACCTCGGCGCCCCCGAGGCGCTGAAAACCGCCGAATCGCTGCGCGGCGTCGCGCGGCTGACCGAGACCGATCACCCGTACTGGACGGCGATCCGCGCCGCGCGCGCGCTGGCCGGCCCCGCCGCCTATCCCGGATCGCCCGCCATCGCGCGCGCGCTGCTGCGCCCCGGCGACCATCTGGCGCTGATGGAGCTGCACCCCGCCGAGCACGCCGCGCTGGTCGCGGCGATGGGCGGCGCTCAGGGTGATGGACCGGAGGTGGCGATCCACCGCCGCGACGGGCGCGAGGGCCTGCGCGCGCTGACCCCGCCCGAGCCGCGCCGCGGCCTGGCGCTGATCGACCCCAGCTATGAGGTGAAGGGCGAATACCTCGACACCGCGATGCTGGCGCTGGAGGTCTGGGGCCGCTGGCCCGAAGGCGTGCTGATGATCTGGTATCCGATCCTGCCCGATGCGCGGCACGAGGCGCTGACCGGCCCGATCGAGGCGGTGGCCGGCCCCGCGCTGCTGCGCGACGAGGTTCTGTTCGACGACCCGCCCGAGCGCGGCATGACCGGCTCCGGCCTGTTGCTGCTGAACGCGCCCTATGGCGCCGCGCAGGCGATCCACACCGCGCACCGGGTGTGCGAGGGCGCGCTGACGCCGACGAAAGTTGACGCCTGACAGCCCCGCCTGACAGCCCCGCCTGACCACGCGCCCCGCGCCGCCGCTCAGCCCGCCGCCTTGGGAACCCCCGGCCCGGTCGCGCCGTTCTCGAAGCCCAGCGTGGCGGGATCGAAGCGGTAGTGCGCGCCACAGAACTGGCAGTCGGCGGTCAGCACGCCCTCCTCGGTGGTCATGGTCTCGATGTCCTTGGCGGAGTATTGCGCCATCGCCGCCTCGACCCGGTCGCGCGAGCAGGTGCAGCCGAAGCGCACAGCCTGCGGCGGCCAGACGCGCGGGCGCTCCTCGTGAAACAGCCGCAGCAGCAGGCGGTCGGGCGCCACCAGCGGCCCCAGCAGCTCATGCGGCTCGACCGTCTCCAGCAGCGTCGTGGCGCGGGTCCAGTCCTCGGCGCCGTCCGACATCGCCGCCACGTCCGCCGCGCGCATCAGCCCGTCGCCGCCCGAGGGCAGGTCGGGCGCGGCGTAGGGCGAGGCTTTTGGCAGGTGTTGCAGCATGATCGCGCCGCCGCGCCAGCGCGCCGCCTGCCCCGGCGCGGCGCTGAGCGCGGCCGCCACCGCGAATCGGGTCGCGATCTGCTCGGACTGCGCGAAATAGGTCTCGGCGCAGGCGGCGAGCGAGCCGCCGACCAGCGGCGTCAGCCCCTGATAGGGCGCGGTTCCCGGCCCCTGATCGACCGTCATCGCAAAGAACCCCTCGCCCAGCAGCGAGAACGGCGCCGCGTCGCCCGCCACCCGCTCGGGGTCAAAGCCCGCATAGGCGCGGATGCGCGCAGGCTCGCCCGGCGCCGCAGGGGCGAAATAGTCGGTGGCGATCAGCCGCACCGGCCCGGCGCCGCGCACCTGAAGGCTCAGCCGCCAGCGCGATTCCAGCATCTGGCCGATCATCACCGTCAGCAGCGCCGCCTCCGCCGTCAGCGCCGAGACCGACGTCGGGTAGGCGTGGCGCGACAGGATCGCCTCCAGCGCAGAATCAAGCCGCGCCACCCGGCCGCGAATGTCGGGCCGGTCAAGCTGGAACGGCAGAACGCTGTCGTCGCCGGACAGCGGTTGCAGGTCGTCGGCCATGTCCGCCCCTTCACATCAAAGCCGGTCCGGTTTATCGCCCATGCGACCACGCGGCAACGCCGCGCCGCCAACGGAGAGGCACAGGCCCATGCGCCGCTGCGGAGAAGCCCCGCTAAAAGGGGTCGCCTATCGCGACAGGCCCGGCGCCTATGGCGTGCTGCTGCTGGACGGCGACGTGCTGCTGGCGGCGCAGAACGGCGCGCTGCTGCTGCCCGGCGGCGGCATCGACCCCGGCGAAAGCCCGGTCCGCGCCCTGCACCGCGAAGTGCGCGAGGAAACCGGCTGGCGCATCGGCGCGCCCGCGCGGCT
>CAZRFB010000222.1:0-2223 GCA_964599185.1 uncultured Rhodobacterales bacterium
GGCGACGCCTCGTCGGGCGCCAAGACCGCGCAGGCGGCGATGGACGGTCTCTGCGAGGCGCAGGAGGCGGTGCTGGAGCGGCTTGAGCGCGCAGGCGTGCAGGGCGACATCGGGCCGAAGATGAACGAAAAGCGCGACGCGCAGTATTGGCTCGACCAGCCGGGCTCGCCGAAGGCGAAGCTCGCCAATGAAAAGCCGACGCCGATCACCATCAACTATGACGAACTGGTGAAAAGCTGGAGCAACTGATCCGGTGAAGGGCAGGGGGCGGCGACGCCCCCTGCCGCCCGCCCTAGATCGGTTCGGTCAGCAGCACCGATCCGCGCGTGGTGGGAAAGGCGACGCCTGCGCCCGGCAGCGGCAGCACCGCGTGGCGGATGCGGTCGGGAACCTTCGCGACGGCGGTCTCGGCGCCGCTGGCTGCGTCCAGCACATGCAGGATGTTGTCCATCGCCAGCGCGTAGAGTCGCCCGCCTTGCGTGACAAGCTCCGCCATCAGCGACGCCCAATCGCCCGCCCTGCCGTCATAGCCGGTTGTGCGGTGGCGCCAGCGCACCGCACCGGTTTGCGCATCGACGGCATAGACCCACCCGGTCGGCGACCACAGATAGGCGGCGCCATCGGCGACATGGTGCGAGTTGATGAAATTGCCGGCGGTGAACGTCCACAGCTCCGCGCCGTCGTGCACCGACAGGCCGAACAGCTTTTCAGTGTAGCTGCCCGCCACCAGCACGTCGCCATCGACATGGAGCTGGCGCAGATACTGCCACGCGGCGCGCCGCTCCACCGACCACAGCGCCGCGCCGTCCTGCGCCCGGAAGGCGCGCAGCACGCCGTCGCCGGAGCAGGCGAGCACCGTGTCGCCCGCGATGGCGGGCGCATAGCTCGCCAGCGTGTCGGGAACGCCCGCCGCGCGCCAGCGCTCCACGCCGGTCGCGGCGTCGAGCGCGACATATTCGTGCCCGTCGCCAAAACACACCAGATCGGGCGTCGCCAGCGGCACGCCGGTCTGCGTGCGCGCGCGATAGGTCCAGACCGTCTCGCCGGTCGCCCGGTCGGCGGCCGTCATCCAATGCTGGCCGCTGGCGATCACCAGCGGCCCGGCGATGCGCGGCCTGAACACCGCGCCGCCGTCGAGCGCATGGTCGCGCACCCACAGCGGCGCCGCGCGGTCTGGCGCGATGGCGCCATAGCTGCGGTCGCCGGTGAAGTGGATCACCCCTTGCGCCGCCGACAGCGGGCTGAGCGTCGCGTTGCCGGTCTCCCAGCGTCCCAGAACGCCCAGCGTCGGCGTCTCGCCGCCAGGGGAAAACGCCGTCTCGCCGCCAGGGGAAAGCGTCGCCTCGCCGCCAAGGGAGCGCGTCGGCCGCGCGAGGAGGCCGACGCTGGCGCAGGCGGCGCCGGTGAAGAACCGGCGTCGGCCGACCTTCATTGACAGTTGGCGCCCTGCTTCACCCAGGCGAACAGGATCTGGGTGTTGGCGTGGTCGCGCTCCTCGGTCGGGTCGATGCCCGGCGGCATCCGGTCCTCGGAGAGGTGCTGGAACACGCCGCTGGCGCCGGGGTCGCCCGCGATGATCACCTTGGTCGCATTCTCGACGCCCTTGGCGATGGAGTCGGCGCCGAGCATGATCCCCTCATAGCTGCTGAGGTTCAGCTCGTGAAAGCTCGGCGGCTCCTGGTTCGACATGTGGCATTCGGTGCAGGCCGGGGTGTCGGGCGCGAAGGCGTTGTCGGTGGTGAACAGTTTCAGGATGTCGTTCTGGAAATGCGCGTCATTCTTGGCGCCGTCGGCGATCCAGTCGCGCACCGCGATGATGTTGGGCGAGTCGTTGGGGATGTTGAACTGAACGCCCAGCGGCATCCGGTTGTTGCGCAGGCGCCGCCCCAGACTGTCGCGCTTGGGGCTTTCGCCCGGCGTGAAGATGGCGTGCGCCGGCTCCTCGGTGGAGCCCAGCTTCATGCCCTCGCAGCTCGACAGATCCAGACCGCGATAGCTGGTCTCGGGGTTGCTGGAGGCATGGCACACGATGCAGGCGGCGCCCTCGCCAAAGGCGTTCGGCGTGCGCATCAGCGTGGAGATATAGCTGTAGGGGATCGGGATGTCGCGCTTGAGGATCAGCTCGGACACCACGTCGGCGTCCTCGCTGGTCATGACGCGGTTCTCCCGGATGTCATGGGCGAGCTGTTGCGACAGCGAGCGGCGCTCTCCGTTGGCGAGGCC
>CAZRFB010000223.1:0-4313 GCA_964599185.1 uncultured Rhodobacterales bacterium
GTCCATCAAGCGAAGCAGCTGGCTCGAGCGGGTGGCCGTCGCCGGGCAGGATGTCGAACTGATCGAAGGCACGGTCGAGCAGAACATCCGGCTCGCCCGCCACGACGCCAGCCTGCAGGACGTGCGCGACGCCTGTGCGGCCGCGGAGATCCTCGACGACATCCTCGCCGTTCCGGAGGGCCTCGACGCGAAGATCGGTCCGGGCGGCCTGAGTTTTTCGGGCGGTCAGCGCCAGCGATTGGGCCTCGCGCGCGCGCTTGTGCGCAATCCCGAATTCCTGATCCTCGACGAGGCGCTGAGCGCGCTCGAGCCCGCGCTCGAGGACCGCATCCGCGCCAACATCGCCGCGCGGATGGCGGGGGGCACCGTGCTGGTCGTCAGCCATCGCGCCGGCGCCGCCGCTGAAGCCGACGCCACGCTGCGCATCGAAAAGGGCAGGATGGTTGCACCCCAAGACTGAGGCGAAATCGCCCAAGCACAGTTCACGTTCTCGACGTCCGCGGCGCTGAGGTGGAACTCGCGCCTCAGCCGGTTTCAACTCGGGGCGTCAGCACACTTGCGAACAGCCACGGCATTTGGGCGTTCCAGCCGTCGCCTGCTAGAGCCGAGATCAACCCGAGAGGCGCGGGTCACGAGGTGGGGACCGTCGTTTCTAAAAGAAGAATTCTGGTTAACCGATTCGTTCAGGTCGGCTTGCGCTCTAGACGTGGGTGACGCACCTTCGTCGGGGGATCATGAATTCCGACAGGAGGGCCTCGAAGCGCTCCGCGGACAGATCGGTGGCGTGCACGCGGGGCAGCGCATGCGGATCGCTGCGCGGCGTCGCGAGCCCGGAGCGGCTCCAGCCCGCGCATGTGAACCCGGCGTCCCTGATATCGGCGATCGTGCCCGGCCCGAACCGACCGTAGGGGTAGGCGAAGCTGCGCACATCACGGCCCGTCATCTCGATCAGGTCGCGCCGTCCGCCGCCTATCTCGCGCGCGGCTTGCGCGCGAGACAGCCCACCGAGATCGGCGTGCGTCCGCGTGTGACCCCCGATCTCGATCAGCGGCGAGTCCGCCAGTCGGAGAAGTTCCGAAGCGGTGACCGGGCGCGCCGCGCCGTCCGTCGCTTCGTCGTCGGACAGCCCGGCCCAGACCTTCAACGCGGTTGCCGCCGCGGCGATCTGTTCCGGCGCAAGACCGACCAGGTGCTCCCAGACTTCCAGATACGTTCGCTGCCGCGCATCTTTCGGGGGCTCGAAATCCGCACGCCATCGCGCGCTGCGGGACAGACCTGCGGCATCGTAGGTCGCAGCCGCGCCGAGGTCCCACCGCAGTTGCCGTCCGCCGGCGTCGAGCGTCAAGCTTTGCGGAAGCCTCTGAGTCTCAAGGAAGATCCGCGTCAGCAGATCCCACCAGAACGCGGATGGTTCGCCGACTGCGCCGCTGACGACGAAGATAGTCGCCGGAACATCATGGGCTTCGAGGATCGGCAACGCCAGAAGATTGTCGGCATAGCCGTCGTCGAACGTCACCACGACGCTCTGTTCGGGGGCCTTCGAACTCAGTCTATCGGCGAAGTCGCCGAAGGTGCGGGGCGCGGCGAAACGGCCGAGAATCTCGACGTGGTCGGCGAAGTTCTCGGGGCTCACCGCCATGTTCCATGGGTCCGCTGACAGCTTCCCTATGCGATGATAAATGAGAACCACGCCGTTGGCGCCCCTGATACTGCGAAGACGCTCCAGCCTGCGCCACATATGCGCCGCGTGCGCCTTCGTCCTCTGGGCGAGGCGCTTCATCATGCCCCCTTAGCCGCCGCCTTTCGCGCAACGACCGAGACGAGCATCTGGTATTCGGGATCGGTCCGGTCGAGTTCGCGTTCCGTGAGTTCGTCATGCGAAAGCCCGTGCAGGAAGGCGATCGTCGACAGAACGTTTCCGTGGGTCTGGACCTCGACCTCGCCACCCACGAAGGCGTCCTCGAAAAGCCGATGCATCGAGGCGCGCGTGAAGCCCCAATGCCATGTGTCGTTCCAGGCAGGCTTTTCCGCGATCTGCGACAGACCCGCCTGCGTCGCCAGCACGGTCCCTCCGGGCTTGAGGATGCGGTGCAGTGTCTCCACCGCGGCTTTGACATCATAGATAAACATCAACGTCTGCGTGATGACGATGCAGTCGTAGTGGTCCGAGGGCAGATGCGGCGCGTCGGTCAAGTCGCCGGTGACGGTCGCAGGGGGCGACGGGTCGTCATAGTGCAGCACCTCGCTGCGCGTCACCCGGTCGTCGCCGAACTTCTTCGTGTACGTGTTCTCCGATATCTCAAGGACGGTCCCGAAGATCCGGTCGCGGTGCGCGTCGAGAAACTTTTCGATGTAGTATCGGTCGATCGGCTCGCCGCGGTCGTAGCCGTAAAGGCGACTGACGGGCGTCAGCCGACGCAGGCCGCCGAAATCAACGCGGCCCTTGGCTGGACCGAGAATGAGCGTCCTTATCCCGGACCGCGCAAGGCGATGGGCGCTCCAGGCCAGCGCGGCCTTCGCCGTTGCGGCCGCCTGTCGGCCCATGGCGGTGAGGGGTCCCGGCCTTCTCCCATCCTTTGAGGGCGTGTCAGGCCTGTCTCGCGTCATCCGCTACCCTCACGCCCACCGGAAAAAGCCTTCTGACGAAAATCAGCCGCTCAGAAACTGACTCTACCAGCGCCGTTGCGAGCGGCAAAAGGTTTTCCGCACATCTTCTTTGTGGCTTGCATCGCGTGTCGGATTCGACATTCTCTCCCCGTCTCGATCGGAGATCGCGGCTCGCCGCGTCGGCGTAGCGCTAATTTTTGTGCGAGGGATTTCCGTGGAGTCTGCCGAACGCAGTGTGGATCGCACGTCGACGGACAAGCCCCTCGTGTCCTGCATCATCATTTTCCTCAATGGCGAGGCGTATATCCGCGAAGCCATCGAAAGCGTGCTGGCGCAGACCCACCCCGAATGGGAGCTGATCCTCGTGGACGACGGGACGACCGACGGGGCCACGGCGATCGCCCGGAGCTACGCAGCGGCGCATCCCCAGCGAATCGTCTACACCGAGCATCCGGGTCACGAGAACCGCGGCATGAGCGCCTCGCGCAACGCAGGTGTCAGGCTCGCGCGCGGCGAATACGTTGCTTTCCTGGACGCAGACGACATCTGGCTGCCGGACCGATTGACCCGCCATGTCGAGGTCATGGAGCGTCATCCCGACGTTGCAATGTCTGTCGCTCCTACGCTGCTGTGGTCCAGTTGGAACAAGGACAATCTGCCGAAATCTCGACCATGGCTTGCAGCCGACATGGAGACCGGGACCGGACTGCCGGCGTTGGTTCCACTGCCGCCGCCAAACGTTGCGAGGCACTATCTCGCCAGCCATGGAGCCGGCTTCCCCGGCATATGCAGCCTGCTGGTCCGGCGGGACCGCCTGCTGGAAGTTGGCGGATTCGAGGACTCATTCCGCGGCCTGTACGAAGACCAGGTCATGCTCTTCAAGATCTTTCTCAGTTTTCCGGTCATCGCGATCAATAACATTCAGGACTTCTATCGACAGCATGACGCCTCGGCCTGCAACCAGGCTGGCCGGATATCAGGCGACCGAAAAATGCGCCCGATTTTCCTCGCATGGCTCCAGGACTACATGATTGACTGTGGGATCAAGAATCCTGAAGTATGGCGCGCCTTCCGCGGCGCAATGTTGAAGTTCGACAACCCCTCGATCTACCGCATGGCCAACCTACCAACCGCAATCGTCGACACTTGGAACGTCGAGTCGCGACGCGCCGTGATCTGGCTCCTGACTCCGAAGGTCTATCAGAGGTTGCGGCGCGCTTTCGGCCTGGGAGAAATCGCCCTGGGAATCGGCGACGTCAGCGCCTCGGACCGCGCTCGCGCCGTCGCCAGGACGGACCTCTAGTCGCTTCCTCTCGTCAGGTCGGACGCCGATGGTCGGAAAACCCACGTATGCCTGATCTTCACCAAGCGGGCGCGAGGGATTGGCCGCGAGACTCCTCGCAGCTACTCGTGGCGCCCCCGACGTGACGCACGGCGTTGCAACCTATGGCGAGTCACCCGACTGCTCCATAGAAACTTCCCTGAAGGCGCCGCTCGTCAGCGTCATCGTCCCCGCGTTCAACGCCGAAGCGACGCTGGCGGAAACACTTTCCAGCGTCGCGGCCCAGACGCACAAGCGGCTGGAGATTCTCGTCGTGGATGACGGCTCGCGCGACGGCGCCGCAGCGGTGGCCGAGGCCGTCCGCAGAACGGAGCCACGCCTCGAACTGATCCGCCAAGCCAATTCCGGGGTTGCCGCCGCACGA
>CAZRFB010000224.1:0-2506 GCA_964599185.1 uncultured Rhodobacterales bacterium
TTTCGAAACTATTTCAAAGGCTTAAGGGGTTGGCTGGGGAACCTGGATTCGAACCAGGACTGACGGTGTCAGAGACCGCTGTTCTACCGTTAAACTATTCCCCACCGGCGGCACGCGCAAAAGCCGCACCGCAGGCTGCACCTTGGGCGAAGCAGCCTCCAGCGCGAGCACAGTGGCGATATAACCCCCGCCCGCCCGCGTCAAGCGCCCTGCCGCGCTGGACAGGGCGCCGACCGGCGGTTTGGCGGTTCAGCGCCGCTTCATGCCGGTAACCATGGCGCGGGCGAGGTTTTCGCGGTGCGCGTAGCTCGCCACAGCCACCCCGGCGACATGGGCGATGATCAGCGCCAGGGTCAGGCTCGACAGCGCTTCGTGGACGTCCTTCCAGACGCTTTCCTGCTTGCCGCCCTCGCGCCGGCCGCCCTTGTCGTCGTCGGCGAGCGCCGGCATGACCAGCGCGAACAGCCGCGGCTCGCCCGCATCCGCCCCTGCGCTCAGCCACGGCGCCAGCGGTCCCTGCCCTTCCTCGACCGCCAGCGTCGCCATGCCGCTGAACGCGGTCAGCGCCAGCGCGAACAACAGCGCGACCGTCATCGCGCCGCCTGCCGGGCTGTGGCCGAGGTGGCGCTCGGCGCGTCCCGTCAGCAGGGCCGCGAGATAGGCGAGCGCGCGGCGCGGCGCGGTCACGAAGTCGGCGAATCGGGCGTGCTGCGGGCCGATGAAGCCCCACAGCACCCGAAACGCCACCACTCCGGCCACCAGATAGCCCGCCCAGGTGTGCAGCCAGAGCGGATCATCCTCCACCAGGTAGGCGACCGTGAAGCCGCCCACCAACAGCCAATGCCCGATTCGCACCAGCGGGTCCCACACCCGGACCATCGGGCCTGCAGCTGGGTCGCGCGCGCTCATTTCTTCTTGCGGTCGTTCAGCGGCGCGCCGGTCACCGGGTTGAGATAGGCCTCGACCCACATGCCGTTCGCGTCCATCGCCTTGACCTTCCACGCGTCGCGCGCGGACTCGATCTGCTGGATGACGTAGCCCTTCTCCTCGAACTGCCGCGCGAGGTCGGAAGCCTTCATCCAGTCGGCGCGCGGCGTGACGGCGTCGCCGGCCATGGCCGGGGCGGCGAGCGCGGCGAGGGCGGCGGTGGCGAGCATGATCTTGCGCATGGGTTTCTCCTTGCATGTGGCGGCGGGCCGATCCCGCCGTATCCATGCGGCGATCCATGCGCCCTTGCGGCTGACGCGGCGCTGATTGCGCGCGTCAGGCAGGCGTCAGGCGCAACCATAGCGGGTATTTGCGCCGAATCGCGCCGGGGCGCACAGTGGGCGCCCCGCTGAGAGACAGGAGAACCGCCATGTCCGTCGCGCGCGTCACCGAAATCACCGCCGCATCGCCCAAAAGCTTCGCCGACGCCGTCGAGGTTGGCGTCGCCCGGGCCGTCAAGACGCTCAAGAACGTTCAGGGCGCCTGGGTGCAGGATCAGACCGTCGTGGTGCAGGACGGCAAGATCACCGAATACCGGGTCAACATGAAGGTCACCTTCGTGCTGCAGGACTGAGCGGCGCTGCGGCGCCGCGCCGCTTGCGCGCGCGGCGCCGACCGCACATCTGCCCTCCGATGGCTGGTCCGCCCTCTCCGGGGCGCGACCGCAGCGTGAGGAGCGCGCGATGAAACTGACATGTCTGGATTGCGGCGCGGCCAACCGGTTTCCCGACGAGAAACTGGCGGCGGGGCCGAAATGCGGCGTCTGCGGCGCTGCGCTGGCCGACGGCCGGGTGCGCGAGATCGACCTCGCCACGCTCGACAAGGCGCTGCGCGCCGACGACGCGCCGCTGGTGGTGGATTTATGGGCGCCGTGGTGCGGGCCGTGCCGGATGATGGCGCCCCAGGTCGATGCCGCGGCGCGGGCGCTGGCGCCGCGCGTGCGCTTCGCCAAGCTCAACACCGAGGATCACGCGGACGCGGGCGCCCGCTTCGGCATCCGCGGCATCCCGCTGCTGATCGCGTTCCGGGGCGGCCGCGAGGCCGCGCGGCAGGCGGGCGCGACCGACGCCGCCGCCATCGCCCGCTGGGTGGAGGGCGCCGTCGCGGCGAAGGCGTAAGCGGCGCCGGGCGCGCCTACCGCGCGAACTTCTTGTACTTGATGCGCTTGGGCTCGATGCTGTCGGGGCCCAGCCTGCGCACCTTGTCCTCCTCGTAGGCCTCGAAGTTGCCCTCGAACCACTCCACCTTGCTGTCGCCCTCGAAGGCGAGGATGTGGGTGCAGATGCGGTCGAGGAACCAGCGGTCGTGGCTGATGACCACCGCACAGCCCGCGAAATCCAGCAGGGCGTCCTCCAGCGCGCGCAGCGTCTCCACGTCAAGGTCGTTGGTCGGCTCGTCGAGCAGCAGCACGTTGCCGCCCGAGCGCAGCAGCTTGGCCATGTGGACGCGGTTGCGTTCGCCGCCCGACAACAGGCCGATCTTCTTCTGCTGGTCGCCGCCCTTGAAGTTGAAGGCGCCG
>CAZRFB010000225.1:0-15512 GCA_964599185.1 uncultured Rhodobacterales bacterium
GCGGCGCGCGCCACCGCCACGCCCTGCCGCTGGCCGCCCGACAGCGTCTCGACCGCCTGGTTGATGCTCTGCACCGTCATCAGCCCCAGCTCGGTCAGCTTGGCGCGGGCGAAGTCGCGCATGTGCTTCTTGTCGAGCATCCTCAGCCACTTGCCCGCAAAGCCGGGCTTATAGACCTCACGCCCCAGAAACATGTTGTCCGCTATGGAAAGGGCAGGGGACAGCGCAAGGTTCTGATACACCGTCTCGATGCCGGCGTTGCGCGCCTCGATGGGTGAGTTGAACCGCGTGGGGACGCCGTCGATCTCGATGGTCCCCTCGTCCAGTTGCACCGCGCCGGCGATGGCCTTGATCAGCGAGGACTTGCCGGCGCCGTTGTCGCCGATCACCGCGAGGATTTCTCCCGGCATCAGGTCGAAGTCGGCGCGGTCGATGGCGGTTACGCGGCCATAGCGCTTGACCAGGCCGCGCGCCTTCACGGCGGGAATGACGGCGTTCATGCGGAGACCCTCCGGATCCACTGGTCAAGCGCGACCGCGACGATGATGAGCAGGCCGACGGCGAAGCTCTGCCACAGCGGCTCGAACCCCGACAGCGACAGGCCGGAGCGGAACACGCCCACGATCAGCGCGCCGAACAGCGTGCCGAAGATCGCGCCGCGCCCGCCGAACAGCGAGGTGCCGCCGATCACCACGGCGGTGATCGCGTCGAGGTTGCCTTCGGCGAAGGACTGCGGCGAGGCCGAGCCGACGCGGCCGATGGCGGCCCATCCCGCCAGCGCGCACAAGCCGCCTGCGACCGCATAGACCGACATCAGCACCCGGTCGGTGCGGATGCCCGACAGCTCGGCGGCCTCCTTGTCGTCGCCCACGGCATAGACCGCGCGGCCCCAGCCGGTCCAGTTCAGCGCATACCACAGCGCCATGAAGATCAGCACCATCAGGAAGCTGCCCAGGGTGAACTGCGCCCCGAACAGCTCGACGCGATGGCCGAACACCTTCAGCAGCGGCGCGATCTGGTCGATGCTCTGGCTGCGCACGGTCTGCCCGCCGGAATACCACAGCGACAGCGCGGCGAAGATCGACCAGGCGCCCAGCGTGGCGATGAACGGCGGGAGGCGGAACTCGATGGACGGGCCTGCGGGCAGCTTGCCCGCCGCCGCCGCGCCGCCCGCCGCCAGCCCCAGCATCACGCCCACCGGCGCCGACCAGATCAGCGACAGGCCCGCCAGCGTCAGCAGCGCCACGGTGGCGAGCGCGGTCACAAGCACCGGAATCACCCGCATCCGCGTCACCAGTGCGCCGTTGAACAGGCCGCAGGCCAGCCCGACGCCCAGGCCGATCAGCACCGCCACGATGTCGGGCGCGCCGCCCTCCACCCCCAGCCGCGCCATGATCATGTAGGACAGCACCATGATCGCCGCGACGCTGAGGTCGATGCCCGCCGTCAGGATGATCAGCGTCTGCGCCGCGCCAAGGATGCCGATCACCGTCACCTGCTGGATGATCAGCGACAGGTTGAACGCGGTCAGAAAGTTGTTCGCCGTGAAGCTGAACACCGCGACGCTGAGGATCAGCACCATGATCGGCGCCGCCGTCGGGTTCGCGTGCAGGAAGTGCTGGAAAAAGTCGAGCGCGCCCTTCCGGCGGCCCTCGAAGGCCGCGACGGCGGTTTCGCGGGCGGCGGCGGCCTCGAAGTCCTGGGCCGGGCGGCCCGGCGGCGCTGCGGGTGCGTCGGACATGGCGTTTCTCCCCGATGATGCTTGTTGGAGAGAGGGCGCGCCGCGCCCTCTCCCGTCTTCAGAGCGGGATCAGCCCCAGCACTTCTTCAGCGCTTCCTCGGAGGTGATCGAGGGGATGCCCGCCACCGGCCGATCGGTCACCAGCTCGACGCCGGTGTTGAAGAAGTCCAGTCCGGGCGTGTTCTGCGGCTTCTCGCCGGTCTGGGCGTATTTCACCACCGCCTCGACGCCCATCGACGCCATCAGCAGCGGAAACTGCATCGAGGTGGCGCCGATCACGCCGTCGCGCACGTTCTGAACGCCGGGGCAGCCGCCATCGACGCTGACGATCAGCACGTCGTCGGCCTTGCCGAACGCCTTCAGCGCCTCATAAGCGCCTGCGGCGGCGGGTTCGTTGATGGTGTGGACCACGTTGATGCCGCTGTCGCGCTGGAACAGCGCCTCCATGGCGGTGCGCCCGCCTTCCTCCGCGCCCAGCGTCGGCTGGCCGCCCACGATGCGCGGGTCGGTCTCGTCATACATCTTCTTCACGTCCACCACATCGACGCCGAAGCCCTGCAGAAAGCCCTGGTTGCGCAGCACGTCCACCGGCACCTGGCGCTCATTGAGGTCCAGCGTCGCGATCTTGGCCGAGGCGGTCGCGTCGCCCATGGTCGCGGCGGCCCATTTGCCGATCAGTTCGCCCGCGAGGAAATTGTCGGTGGCGAAGGTGGCGTCCACCGCGTCCGCCGGGTCGAAGGGCGTGTCGAGCGCGATCACCAGGATGCCCGCCTCCCGCGCGCGGGCGATGCTGTCGGTCAGCGCCTGCGGGTCGGAGGCGACGATCAGGATGCCCTTGGCGCCCGCCGCGATCAGGCTCTCGATGCCCTCGATCTGCGCGCCGCTGTCGCCGTCATAGGCGCCGGCGTAAGAGCGCACCTGCACCCCCAGTTCCTTGCCGCGCGCCTCGGCGCCTTCGCGCATCTTGACGAAGAACGGGTTGGTGAAGGTCTTGGTGACGAGGCCGACGATGACCTCCTGCGCCGCGGCGGGGCCTGCGAACGGGCCTGCGGCCAGCACGGCGGCGGCCATCGCCGAGGCGAGCAGGCGGGACTTGATGGACATGAACGTTCCTCCGGGGGTTGGCGTTTTTCATCGTTCTGCATCCTCGGCGCGTCCTTGCCGACGTGTCCGAGAACCGCGCCACTAAGCATCATGCCTAACGATTCGTCAATAAGTAAATCACTTTGCCTTTTTAATTATTGTGATATATTGTCAGAAAGTTAAGGGTTCTATCCTTGGCGATCGGTGGGGGAGGGCGCCTGTGCGCGGCGGGGACACCAGCAGATTGAGAGCCTATAACGAGCGGCTGATCATCGGCGCCATCCGGCAGGCCGGGGCGCTGTCGAAGGCCGAGATCGCGCGCGCCACCGGGCTTAGCGCGCAGGCCGCGTCGGTGATCGTCAACCGGCTGCTGGCCGAGCATCTTCTGGCCAAGCGGCGCAAGGTGCGCGGTCAGGTGGGGCAGCCGCAGACGCCGATCGCGCTGAACCCCGAGGGCGCCTATGGCTTGGGCGTCAAGATCGGGCGGCGCAGCGTCGAGGCGGTGCTGGTGGATTTTCTCGGCGCGGTGGTCGCCAGCCGCCGCTTCGCCCATGCCGCGCCGCTGCCGGGTCCGGCGCTGGCGCAGGCGGCGGCGGCGGCGCGTGAGCTGGCCGCGCTGGCCAGGCCCGGCAGGCTGGCGGGTCTTGGCGTCGCGATGCCGGGCGATCTGCACGAATGGGCGGTGGAGCTGGGGCAGACGCCGGGCGCGCTCGACGGCTGGCGCGGGCTGGACGTGGCCGGGGCGCTGGCGGCGGCGACCGGGCTTGAGACCACCGTCTCCAACGACGCCACCGCCGCCTGCGCGGCGGAGCTGGCGCTGGGCGACGCCATCGCCTGCCGCAGCGCGCTCTATCTGTATCTCGGCGCGTTCATCGGCGGCGGGCTGGTGCTCGACGGGCGGCTGCACCGCGGCGCGCGGGGCAACGCGGCGGCGCTGGGCTCGATGCCGATGGCGGGCGCCGACGCGCAAGGCCGCGCGCGGCAACTGATCCACGACGCCTCGCCGCTGTTTCTGGAGAGCGCGCTTGACGCCGCCGGGCTGGACGGCGCCGCGCTGATCGCCGGGCGGCAGGCCGCGCCGCAGGCCGAGGCGGAGGCCGAGGCGGCGTTCGCGCGCTGGCTCGACACGGCCGCGCCCGCGCTGGCGCGCGCCTGCGTCGCGGCGGCGAGCGTGGTGGATGTCGAGGTCGTGGTGATCGACGGCATTCTCAACCCCGCGTGGCGGCGCGCCGTGGTCGCCGCCACACGCGCCGCGCTGGATGGGTTCAGCACCGCCGGGCTGTCGCCGTTCATGCTGATGACCGGCTCGATCGGCGAGCCTGCGCGCGTGCTGGGCGCCGCGCTGGCGCCGTTGCAGGCCCGCTTCGCCCCCGATCCCGATCTGGTGCTGCGCGGCCCGGCGCGCGAGGCGGAGCGGCGCGCCGGGCGGGATCAGCCGGTCGCGCCAAGATAGGCGGCCAGCCCCGGCGGCGGATCGGCGAACAGCGCCGCCGACGGGCGCGCGCCGTCGATCCGCCCGGCGCCGTCTTCGCTGGCGCAGAACGCCGCCAGATCCGCCGTCCGCGCGTCGCCGGGGTGGTGCGTCACCATCAGCACCGTGGTCGCGCGCGGCGCTGCGGCGGCGCGGACCAGCGCCAGCATCTCCGCCCGCAGGCCCGGCCCCAGCGCCGCGAACGGCTCATCCAGCAACAGCGCGGGCCGGTCGCGCAGCAGCGCGCGCGCCAGCGCCGCGCGCTGGCGCTGGCCGCCCGAAAGCTGGTCCGGCAGCCGTGCGCCGAGGCCCTCCAGCCCCGTCTCCGCCAGCGCCGCCTCGACGCGCGCGGCCTGCGCCGCTGAAAGCCGCAGGTCGGGGCGCAGGCCCAGGCCGACGTTCTGCGCCACGCTGAGGTGGGGAAACAGGTTGTTATCCTGAAACAGCAGCGACACCGGCCGCGCGGCGGGCGCCAGCCCCGCCAGATCGCGCCCCGCCACGACCACGCGCCCCGCCGTCACCGCGACGAACCCGGCGATGGCCAGCAGCAGCGTGGATTTGCCGCCACCTGACGGCCCGATCAGCGCGCAAAAGGCGCCTTTGGGGATCGCCAGATCAGCGCGCAGGATAAAATCGCCCGATTGCGCGACCATGCCTTCCAGCGCGATCATCCGCGCCCCCAGCGGTCGAACAGCCAGAACAGCCCGAAGCTGAGGCCGATCAGCATCAGCGCCGCGCCCAGCGCCGCGTCGAGCTGGCGCGACGTGGCCAGCAGGTGCATCAGCAGCGGCAGCGTGGGCGCCTCGGGCCGCGAGAACAGCGCGATCACCCCCAGATCGCCCGCCGACAGCGCCGCCGCCAGCCCCAGCGCGAACCCCAGCGGCGCCCGCAGACGCGGCAGATACAGGATGCGCGCCCGCGCCAGACCGCTCAGGCCCAGACTGTCGGCCAGCCGCCCGTGCTCGGCCTGCGCCTGCCGCAGCGGCGGGAGAACGATGCGCAGCGCGAACGGCGCCGCCATCACCGCGTTGACCAGCGCCGTCAGCGGCAGCGCCAGCGCGGCGGGGTCGGCCCACGGGCGCAGCGCGATGAACAGCGCGATCCCAAGCACGAAGGGCGAGGCCGCGATGGGCAGCAGCCCCGCCGCCTCCGCCCAGAGCGCCGCGCGGCGGGGCAGGGCGGCGGCCAGCGCCGCCAGCGGCAGGGCCAGCGCCAGCGTCAGCGCGGCGGAGACCAGCGCCACCGCCAGCGACCGCCCCGCCGCCGCCCATACCGCGTCGGGCAGGCCGACCACCCCCGGCGCGCCCTTCAGCAGCACCGCCAGCAGCGGCAGGCCGAGAAACAGGCAGCCCAGCGCGATGGCCAGCGCGTCGCCGATCCGCGCCGCAGGGCTGGCGCCGTCCCACCGCTCGGTCAGCCGCGCCAGCCCCGGCGCCGTCGCCAGCGGCGCCGCCAGCGCCAGCGCCGCCAGCGCCGCGACGGCGCAAAGCGCGAATTGCAGCAGCGCCAGCAGCGCGGCGCGCGCCAGATCGAATTCATGGACGGCGGCCTCGAAGATCGCCAGCTCCAGCGTGGTTGCGCGCGGGCCGCCGCCCAGCGCCAGCGCCACCGCGAAACTGGTGGCGCAGACCGCGAAGATCACCGCCAGCGCGCCGGGGATGGCGCCGCGCAGCGCGGGTCCCTCCACCAGCCGAAACAGCGCCCAGCCCTGCACGCCCAGCTGCGCCGCCAGCCGCCAGCGCTCGGGCGGGATCGCCGCATAGGCCTGCAGCAACAGCCGCGCCGCCAGCGGCAGGTTGAAGAACACATGCGCCAGCAGCACGCCGGGCATGCCGTAGATGTCGAGCCGGGGCAGGCCGACGCTGGCCAGCGCGTCGCTGACCCAGCCCGACCGCCCCCACACCGCGCTCACCCCCAGAATCGCCACGATGGACGGCAGCAGAAACGGCGCCCCCATCAGCCGCGCCAGCGCGTCGCGCCCGGCAAACCGCCGCCGCGACAGCGCGCGCGCCAGCGGGATCGCCAGCGCGACCGAAATCAGCGCCGACAGCGCCGCCTGCCGCACGGTGAACCAGCCTGCGCGCCAGTCGGCCGCCGACAGCGCGCCGGGCCCCTCCGCCCGCAGCGCCACCACCGCCACCGCGCCGAGCGTCAGCGCCGCGACCAGCAGCAGGGCGGCGGCGCCGGGCACGGCGACCCCCGCGCGCGGCCAGCGCGCTTGCGCCGTCGCACCGCTCATGGCGCCCCGCCGCTGCGACGCCGCCGTCCCGGCCTCGCGCCGGGACTACGGCGGTTCAGCGCCGCGACGGTAGCGAGGCCCCGGCGCAGGGCCGGGGCGGCGGCTGGGCAGGCGGCGTTGGTTCTCCATCCGTGCGCCTGTTCGGCGCGTCGCGCCGCTGGCGCAGCGCCGACTCGCCCGCATCCGGGTTCAATCCCGCCGCCGCCGCTGCGCTGTCCCAGCCTCGGGCCGGGACTGCTTCGGCGCCGCGCCATGCTCTCCGCGCGGCCCCGGCGCAAGGCCAGCGCCGCGATGGCGCCTGCGCGCCCGCTCACCGGCTCAGCGCGTCGCGCCATTCGTCCAGCGCCGTCGCGCGCAGCGCCGGAACATCCGCAGGCGCGACCATCAGCGAGCGGGCGGGCTTGGGCAGCCCCGCGAAACCCTCGGGCAACCCGGCGGCGGGCGTCACGGCGGGATACATCCAGTTCGTCGTCGCGATGGCGCCCTGGAACCCCTCCGACAGCATGAAGGCGAGAAACTGGTCGGCCAGTTCGGGGTTGCGGCTGGCGGCCAGCTTCCCGGCGACCTCGACCTGAAGATAATGCCCCTCGTCGAACAGCGCGGCTTTCTTCGTGGCGTCGCCCTCGACCACCAGGTGATAGGCGGGCGAGGTGGTGTAGCTGAGCGCCATCATCGCCTCGCCCTCCAGAAACGCCGAATACGCCTCCCACCAGCCCTTGGTGACGGTGACGATCCGGGGCGCCAGCCGCGCCCAGACGCTTTCCGCCTCGTCGCCGTAGATCTGCTTGACCCACATCAGCAGGCCAAGGCCAGGGGTGGAGGTGCGCGGGTCCTGGATCACGATGGTCACGTCTTCGGGCGCGTCGAGCAGCGCCGCAAAACTGGTCGGCGGATTGGCCAGCCGCGTCTCGTCATAGACGAAGGCGAACCAGCCCCAGTCGTAGGGCAGGAACAGCGGATCGTCCCAGCCGCCGGGCACATCCGTCTGCGCGCTGACGCCGTGCGGCGCGAACAGGCCGGTCGCGGCGGCGGCGGCGACCAGGTTGGCGTCCAGCCCCAGCGCCACGTCGGCCTCGCTGCGCGCGCCCTCCAGCCGCAACCGGCCCAAGAGCGCGGCGCCGTCGCCCGCCGCCACAAGACGCAGGTCGCAGGCGCATTCCGCCTCGAACGCCTTCTCGATCACCGGGCCGGGGCCGTAGTCGGTCACGAAGCTGTCGTAGGTATAGACCGTCAGCGTGGGGGTTTCAGCCTGCGCGGCGCCGACGAACAGCGCGGCGGCGAGCACAGGGGCGGCGAACATCGGGGCGGCGAACATCGGGGCGGGGTATCTCATCGGCGTCTCCTCCGCCGGGGCCTGGGGGAGGACGCCGGATCGCGGGATGCGCCGGGCGGTCCGCCTTCCCTCCGCCGGCATGATCCGGTTCAGGTTCGACGGGTCCGCATCGCTGCGTCTCAGCCCTTGTCAGGACTCCCCGAGGCTGAGCAAGCATAACGTCGGGCGGGGGCGGCGCAAGGGCGTGCGTCAGGGCTTCGCCTCGGGCTGCGCCAGCGGCAGCGGCTGTTGCACCGGTTCTCCCCAGCGATGGGCGAGCCAGTCCATCTCGGCGAAGATCGCGTCGGTTCCCGCCTGCGCGCGGATCGCCAGCACAAAGCGCCGCGCCGCGCGCCAGTCCTTGAGAAACGACGTCCTGAACCAGCGTTTGTAGAGGTCCTCGTCGAGGATTCGCTCGCGAATGCCGACCGCGATCAGTTCATAATCGTTCAGCGTGTTGCGGATGGTGTTGGACTGGGGGCTGTTGCGGTGCTCCTCGGTGGCCCAGAGTTCCAGACCGCTCGACGCATCGCGCAGCTTGATGAACTCGGCGCGGGCGTCGATATAGTCCCGGTCCCATTCTTTCTTGGCCAGCATGTCGAGCGTGGCGCGCTTGCGGGCGATCTTGCGCTGTTCGGAGATGGAGTAGAGCGCGATGGTCGCGCCGATGGCCGCAGAAACGAGTATGGCCCCGACTGAAAGCCAAGGGCCATACCATGCGTTCGTCTGGATGATTACCGTGGCGACGTCCGCCGCCTGTGGTTCATCCACCCCAGCCTTCACGAAACATCATCATACTCCTCTGACAGCCTTGCTCAGATGAGAGCGCAATATTGCGCAGTCAAGAGAACGGCGCGTAAACAGTCGATAGAATAGCCACGCGCGCTGCGCCGCGCAACGCCCGTCAGATGATCGCGTGGCGCACCTTCGCCGACACCCACTCCGACAGAACCACAGTGCCAAGGATCACGATCACGATCATGGTCACCTGCGGCCAGGCCAGCACGTTCAGCGAAGCCTGAAGCTGCAACCCCAGACCTCCGGCGCCGACCAGGCCCAGAATGGCGCTCTCGCGGATGTTGATGTCCCAGCGGAACACCGAGATGCCGTAGAACGCGGGCGCCACCTGCGGCGCGATCCCGTAGCTCATCACCTGAAGGCGGCTGGCGCCGGTGGCCTCGATGGCCTCGATCTGAGAGGCGTCGGTCTCTTCGATCGCCTCATACAAAAGCTTGCCGATGAAGCCGATCGAGCGGAACGCGATGGCGATGATCCCGGCCAGCAAGCCCGGCCCGATGATCGACACCAGCAGCAGCGCCCAGATCAGCGAGTTGATCGAGCGCGACGCCACGATCACGAACAGCGCCACGGGCCGCACCAGCAGCGCGCTGGGCGTGGTGTTGCGCGCCGCCAGCCACGCCACCGGCACGGCGATCAGGATGCCGAGCAGCGTGCCCAGCGTGGCGATGCTCAGCGTGTCCCACAGCGGCAGCCACAGCTTCTCCATATAGCTCCAGCGCGGCGGAAACGCGCGGGAGGCGAGGTCGGCCGCCTGCGTGGGCGCGTCATGGACGAACATCCAGATCGTGTCGGCGGTCATCACCCGCCAGCACCACACGAACAGCGCAACCAGCGCCAGCCACCCCGCCCACAGCGCAAGCGCCGCTTTCGGCGTGCGCCGCGTCCAGACCGGGCCTTGCGCCGTTTGCGTGATCGCCATCACTGCACCCACTTGCGCACGAAGCCGGAGACGTATTCCGCCGCCATCACGATCACGATGATGATCAGCAGCACCGCCCCCGCGCTGTCGTATTCATAGCGGTCGATGGCGGTGTTCAGCGTCGCGCCGATGCCGCCCGCGCCGACGATGCCGATCACGGCGCTCTCGCGGAAGTTGATGTCGAGCCGATACACCGACAGCCCGATCAGCCGCGGCGCCACCTGCGGCTGGATGGCGTAGTTGATCAGTTGCGGCCATGAGGCGCCGGTGGCGCGCACCGCTTCGGCCTGCGCCTCGTCGATGTCCTCGATGTCCTCGGCCAGCAGCTTGGCCATGAAGCCGATGGTGGCGAAGGCGAGCGTGAGAAACCCCGCGAACGGGCCGAAGCCGAACATCGCCACCAGCAGGATCGCGACGATGATCTCCTGCAACGCGCGGCTGGCGGCGATGATCGCGCGGCAGAGGTAATACACCGCCTTCGGCGCCACGTTGCGCGCGGCGCCGACGCCGATGGGAACCGACAGGATCACGCCGACGACGGTGGCGGTCAGCGTCATGGTCAGGCTCTCGGTCAGCCCCTGGGCGATGTCGCGCCAGCGCGAGGTGAAGTCGGGTTGCAGGAAGCCGCCGACGAAGCGCCCGCCGCGCTCCATGCCTTCCGCGATGCGCGCCCAGTTGACCTCGACCGTGCCGATGGCGATCACCAGATAGACCACCGCGCCGACGATCAGCGCCCAGCGCAGCGTCGCATTCTTCACCAGTTGCGGCGGGCGGCGCCACGTCGAGGGAAACGCCCCGGCGTCGCCGGCCAGATCGCGCGCGCTCACACCAGCCCCGCCATGCGTTCGGCCTGATCGCGGTCGGCGTCGGCGTCGTCCTGCGCGCCCTTGCGCATCGCCTTCCAGTCCTCCGCGCCGTAGATGCGGGTCAGCGCCGCTTCGTCGAGCGTCTCCGGCGCGCCGTCGAACACCACCCGGCCCGCTTGAAGGCCGATGATGCGCTGGGTGAACTGCTGCGCCAGCACCACGTCGTGGATGTTGATGATCGCGGGCAGGCCGCTTTCGGCGCAGATCTCCACGATCAGCCGCATGATCTGGCGCGAGGTTTTCGGGTCGAGCGAGGCGGTCGGCTCATCGACCAGCAGAAGCTCCGGCTCCTGCGCCAGCGCGCGCGCGATGCCGACGCGCTGGCGCTGGCCGCCCGACAGCGCGTCGGCGCGCTTGTCGGCGTGGTCGGTCAGGCCGACGCGGTTCAGCAGGCGAAAGGCGTTGCGCACGTCCTCGCCCGGATAGCGGCGCAGAAAGCTGCGCCAGAACGAGACATAGCCGAGGCGGCCCGACAGCACGTTCTCCATCACCGTCAGCCGCTCGACCAGCGCGTATTCCTGAAAGATCATGCCGATCCGCCGCCGCGCCCGGCGCAGGTCAGCCTTCGACAGCGCGGTGATGTCGAGATCGTTCAGCAGCACGCGGCCCGATGTGGGCTGGACCAGCCGGTTGACGCAGCGGATCAAGGTCGATTTGCCCGCGCCGGACGGGCCGATCAGCCCCACGACTTGTCCCTTGGGCACAGTGAAGCTGACGTCGCTCAGCGCCTTGTCGCCGCCGGGGTAGGTCTTGGTCAGTCGGTCGATGGTCAGCATCGGCGCGTCCTGTCGGCGGGAAATGCGAAAGGACGCAGGCGGCGGGCGCCTGCGTCCGGGTCGTGGAGGACGCGCGCTTACTGGCAGGCGTAGGAGACGTTGTTCGCGTCGTCGATCTTGCGGATCACGGCCCAGTCGTCCTTGAAGGTGATCGGCACGAACTGCGCCTCGCCCGACTTCTCGAACTCCGCCTGCAGCGACGAACCCTCCCACTTGAAGGTGCGGAACGCCTCCTTGATCTTGTCCTGAAGCGCGGGCGTGAGGTTGTGCGCCACGCCATAGCCGGTGGTCGGGAAGGTCTGCGAGGTGTAGATGATCCGCACCTGATCTTCCTTGATCACGTCGCGGGCGATCATGCGCTTGCGCACCGAGTTGGCGATCGAGGCGGCGGCATAGTCCTTGTTGGCGACGCCGAGGATCGAGTTGTCATGCTTGCCCGAGAACGCGGGTTCGAAGTCGCGGCCCGGCTCCATGCCGAAATCGGCCTTCAGGATCGCCGAGGGCGCCTTGAAGCCGGAGTTGGAGGTCTCGGAGGTGAAGGCGAGCTGCTTGCCCTTGATGTCCTCGACCTTCTCGACGCCCGAGCCGGGATAGGTGATGATCTCCATCTCGTAGCCGAAGCTGCCGTCGGCGCGCGCCATCATGGTGAAGGGGCGGAAACCCGCGCAGGCGACCGCCAGCGGGTTGGAGCCGGTGTTGAAGCCCGCGATGTGCAGACGACCGGCGCGCATCGCCTCGATCTGGGCGGCGTTCGACTGCACCGGGAAGAACTGCACCTTCTTGCCGGTCACCGCCGCGAGGTGGTCGAGAAAGTCCTTCCACGCCTCGGCATAGACCGCCGGATCCTCGACCGGGGTATAGGCGAAGATCAGCGTGTCAGGGTCCACCAGCTTCGCCGGATCGGTGGGAATGTCGGCGATCAGGTCGCCGTCGGCGTCGGCATAGCGCGCGTCCAGCGCAAATTCGGCGGAGGCGGCGCCGGCGATCAGGAACGCCGCGACGGTGGCCAGAAGCCTTTTCATGGAGTGTCTCCCTGTTTAATCGACCGCGCCTGATTAGGGCGTTTTCGCGACGGTTTGATTGCCATTCAGTGAATGAGTTGTGACGATTTGGACCCCAGGGTCAAGAAAATCGCGCGCGCCGGAACGGGTGCGGATCGACCACGGGCGCCGCGCCGGTCGCCAGATCCGCCGCCAGCCGCCCCGCCGCCGGGCCGAGGCCGAAGCCATGGCCGGAAAACCCTGTCGCCAGCGTCAGGCCGGGCGCGTCGGGCAGGGCGTCGATCACCGGGCCTTCGTCGGGCGTCACGTCGATCATGCCGCCCCAGCTTGCGGCTGCGCCCACGCCGCGCAAGGCCGGGTGCAGCGCCTGCGCGGCGCGCAGCACGTCGGCCAGAAGCGCCGCGTCGGGCGCGGGGTCAAGCATGCGGACCTGCTCGAAAGGGCTGACCTGATCGCACGCCCAGCGCCGCCGCCCCAGCGGGCCGAAGAACGCGGGGCCCGCGCGCAGTTTCAAAATGCCCCAGCGGTCGCGCACCAGCCGCGCGAAGGTGGGAAAATGCGCGAAGGCCGCCGGGATCAGGTCAAACCGCGCGGCGCCGGAGCGGGCGATGGTGTAGCCGCCGTCCGCCCGCCTGCGCAGCGACGCCGCGTCCGCGCCCAGCGGCCCCGGCGTGATCAGCGGCGCCGGGCCGGTGCGCAGCACCGAGGCCGTGATCGCCAGTTGCGGCAGGCTCAGCCCCGCGTTCTCCAGAAACGGCCGCGACCATACCCCGCCCGCCAGGATCACCGCGTCGCAGGCGATCGGCCCGCGCTCGGTGACCACGCCGCGCACCCGCCCCGCCACCCGGTCGAGCGTGCGCACCGCGCAGGTCTCGACGATCTGCGCCCCCTGCGCCGCCGCCAGCCGCGCCAGGGCGGGAACCGCCAGCGACGGCTCGGCCATCGCGTCGGTCGCGGTGTGCTGGGCGCCTTTGAAGCGGCGGTCGTCGCGGCCCAGCAGCGCGTCGGTCTCGGCCGCGCTCAGCATCCGCGTCGGCAGGCCGAAGGCGCGGGCGTGCGGCATCCACGCCGCGCGCTGCGCCAGCTGCGCCTCGGTCTCGCACAGATAGGTCGCGCCCGCGCGGCGAAAGCCGATGTCGCAGTCCACCTGCTGCGCCAGCCGCTCCCAATCGCGCAGCGCCGCCAGCATCAGCGGCAGTTCTCGCGGGTCGCGCCCCTGCGTGCGCACCCAGCCCCAGTTGCGCGAGGATTGCTCGCCCGCCACGCGGCCCTTCTCGCACAGCGTGACCGACAGGCCCCGCTCGCGCAGCGCCAGCGCGGCGCAGACGCCGACGATCCCGCCGCCGATCACCACCACGTCGGCGCGGCGGGGCAGGGCGGTCACGGACGCTCCTCGGGCGCGATCTCGGCGCGAAAACCGCGCGCGAACCAGTCCGACACGCCCGTCGGCAGACGGTTGTCGAGCCACGTCAGCAGCGTCAGCGGCGCCGGGAAGGTGATGAACGGGTCGCGCCGCGCCAGACCCCGCGCGATGATCTCCGCCGCGCGCGCCGCCGAAATCTCGAACGGCTTGAAGCCCTTGTGCCGCGCCGACATCGGCGAGGCGACAAAGCCGGGGCAGATCACGCTGACCGACGCGCCCTGCGCGCGCAGACCGCCGCGCAGCGCCACGCCCCAGGCGCGCACGGCGGCCTTGCTGGCGCTGTAGGCGGCGAGGTCGGGCTGCGGGCGCAGCGCGGCCATCGAGCTCATCAGCGCGATGCGCGCGCCGCGCCGGGCGCGCAGCGCGGGCAGCAGCGGCTCGACGGTGTTGAGCACGCCGACGAAATTGGTCTCCCACACCCGGCGCGCATCCTGCGGCGTCTCGGGCGCGCCGCCGGGGCGGGAGCCTGCGGTGACGCCCGCGTTGGCGATCACAAGGTCCACCGGCGCGGCGGCGTCCCACGCCTCCAGCGCCGCCGCCATGCCGCCCCGGTCGGTCACGTCGCGCACCACCCACTCCACCTCGGCGCCTTTTTCGCGCGCATCCTGCGCCGCCAGACGCAGCCGCGCCTCGTCGCGCGCCAGCAGCAGCATCGACACGCCCGGCCCCGCCAGACGCCCGGCCAGCGCCCGCCCGATGCCGCCCGACGCGCCGGTGAGCACGATCCGTTTCATGTGTCTCTCCCGCGCAGGATCATCGCCGCCACGCCCGCCGCTCCCGGCGCCATGCCCTCGCCGTCGAACGCGCCCGGCGTCTGGATGGCGCGCGCCATCTGGCCCGCGAAGGCGGCGACGCGGGCGGGGTCGGGTGGCGCGGCCGAACGCCAGAAGGCGTCGAGCGGCCCGCGATGCGCAAGCCCCTCATAGACCGCGCGGCCCAGCGTCGCCACCGCCACGCCCGCGCGCAGCGCCGACAGGCCGACGGTCGAATTGACCGTCACCACGCCGCTGAGGCGCGGATAGAGCGCCTCCAGATCGCCGCCGTCGAGATACAGCGCGTCCTGCGCCAGCGCGCGCCACGGCGTCAGGTCGGGGTCGAGCGGGTGCGGCTTGACGATCAGCCGCGCCCCCGGCGGCGCGGTGCGGTGGAACGAGGCGAGCGTCTGCGCCAGCGCCGCGCGCAGGCCGCCCGCAGGCCCGTGGTCGCGGATCTGAAAGTCGGTCTCCAGTTGCAGCGCGAACAGAAACAGCGGCCCGGTCGCGGCGTCGATCTCCGCCAGCGCCCGCTTGTGCGCCGCCGCGCGCCACGGGCCGCGCGCCGCCTTGCCCAGCCACCCCGCCCATTCGCGCGCGGGGTGGATGACCTCATGGCTGCGGTGATGCGGATAGCTGAACGGCCCCAGCGCGAAGTTCGCCAGATGATGCGCCACGTCCATCGCCGCGAAGGCGGCGAAGCTGGCGCGAAACTGCGGCGCGGGCGGTTCGGGCGCGGGCGGCGCCGCAGGGTCGGGCCGCCACGCGCCCAGCGCGTCGGGCTCCAGCGTCAGCCATCCGGGGCGCAGCCAGCCCTGCTCGACCACATGAACCCGCGCCCCCGCCGCGCGCGCCAGCGCGAACCCCTCCCGATGCGCCCAGCGCCCGTCGCCCAAGGCCACCACATCGGTCGCGCCGAAATCCCGCAGCGCGGCGGCGAAGAAGGCGGGCCAGTCCGCGCGCCGCCCCCGGAAGCTGATCGCGGGGCGCCCGCGCCAGAACAGCGCGTCGCCGGGGCAGAACAGCACGCGCGTCACCGCCGCCCCGCGCGCGGTCAGCGCGTCGGCGAGGCGGGCGAAGAACGGCGAGCGCGGCCCTTGCAGCAGCAGCACCCGGCGCGAGGCGGCG
>CAZRFB010000226.1:0-9161 GCA_964599185.1 uncultured Rhodobacterales bacterium
CCGCATGCGCATCCAGCTTCGGGCGGACCCGCGATCGCGTCTGCCGGTATCCTGGCGGAGCCGCGTGCCCAACCATCTTCGCGACCGTGCCGCGGTCGATCCCGAACCGCCGAGCCGCCTCGCGCTGGCTCACGCCATCCCGCAGCACCGCCATGCGGACCTTCCAATACAGCGCCACGCCATACATCCTTCCGCCCCCAGACCAATCATCGTGATCCAGGAACTTGCCACTGGCGGGATTTTACGCCGCCCTAACCCGGATAATCCGGGCGGTCCCGTGGCTGGTTATGCGGGCGCCGTTCTCAGGCGGACATGGCGGCGGCTCCGGCGGCTGGGGTGCGCGGCGCATCCTGCCGCAAACAGCTTGCGATCCGGTCAAGACGCGCGCAACGCGCCCTCCCGCGCGCGTCGGGACAGTTTCTGGACAGGTTCTGGACGGAGTCCGGACAGGTTCGGGACCGCGCCGCCGCGCTATCGCGCCAGCATCCGCTCCAGCCAGTGGATGTCATAGGCGCCGCGCTGGATGTCGGGCTCGGCCAGCAGGGCGCGGAACAGCGGGATGGTGGTGTCCACGCCGTCCACGATCAGCTCGGCCAGCGCCCGGTCCAGCCGCGCCAGCGCGTCGGCGCGGTCCTCGCCGGTGACGATCAGCTTGCCGATCAGGCTGTCGTAATAGGGCGGGATCACATAGCCCGCGTAGAGCGCGCTGTCGATCCGTACGCCAGGGCCGCCGGGCGCGTGATAGGCGGTCACACGGCCCGGCGAGGGGCTGAAGGCCGGCAGCTTTTCGGCGTTGATCCGGCACTCGATCGCCCAGCCCCTGGGCGTGAGGCTGTCTTGCGTGCGCGACAGGCCCAGCCCCGCCGCGACCCGGATTTGCTCGCGCACCAGATCGACGCCATAGACGGCTTCGGTCACCGGATGCTCCACCTGAAGCCGAGTGTTCATCTCGATGAAGTAGAACTCACCATCCTCATAAAGAAACTCAATGGTGCCCACGCCGCGATAGTTGAGGTCCGCCATCGCGTTCGCGCAGATCGCACCGATCCGCGCGCGCATTTCGGCATCGATGACGGGTGATGGGGCTTCCTCGAACACTTTTTGGTGGCGGCGCTGCAGGGAACAGTCGCGCTCGCCCAGATGCACCGCCGCGCCGCGCCCGTCGCCCAGCACCTGCACTTCGATGTGGCGAGGCCGCCCGAGGTATTTCTCCAGATACACCGCGTCGTCGCCGAACGCGGCCTTGGCCTCGGCGCGGGCGTTGGAGAAGGCGTGCGACAGCTCCCCCGGCGCCAGCGCCACCTTCATGCCGCGCCCGCCGCCGCCTTGACCAGCACCGGATAGCCGATCTGGGCCGCCACCGCCTGCGCGGTCTCCACATCGGTCACGGCGCCGTCGGAGCCGGGCACACAGGGCACGCCCAGACGCTTCATCGCGTCCTTGGCGGCGATCTTGTCGCCCATCATGCGGATATGCTCGGGCGTCGGGCCGATGAACACCAGATTGTGCTCCTCGACGATCTGCGCGAACTGCGCGTTCTCGCTCAGAAAGCCATAGCCCGGATGGATCGCCTCGGCGCCAGAAATCTCGCAAGCCGTTATGATTGCAGGAACATTCAGGTAGGACTGGCTGGCCGGCGCCGGGCCGATGCACACGCTCTCGTCGGCCAGCCGCACATGCATCGCATCGGCGTCGGCGGTGGAGTGCACCGCCACGGTGCGGATGCCCAGCTCGCGGCAGGCGCGGTGGATGCGCAGCGCGATCTCGCCGCGGTTGGCGATCAGGATCTTGCGAAACATCGGCGCGGGCGACGGCGCTGCGGCGGTCATGGCGCCGGTCACTCGACGATCATCAGCGGCGCGCCGAATTCGACCGGCTGGCGATCCTCGATCAGGATGCGCTTCACCACGCCCGCGCGCGGGCTGGGGATCTGGTTCATGGTCTTCATCGCCTCGATGATCAGCAGCGTCTGGCCCTCGCGCACCGCGTCGCCGACCTTGACATAGGCGGCGGCGCCCGGCTCGGGCGACAGATAGGCGGTGCCGACCATCGGCGAGGTGACCGCGCCGGGATGGTCCGCGGGGTCCTCCGGCTGCGCGGCCGCCACCAGCGCCGGTTCCGGCGCGGCGGGGCCCTGCGCGCGCGGCGCGGGGGCGGCGACATGAACCGCCGCAGGCGCCGCGACCGAGCGGGTCAGGCGCACGCGCAGCGCGTCGTCCTCGCCGAATTCGCGCGACACCTCCAACTCGCCGAGGTCCGTCTCGCGCAGAAGTTGCGCCAGCGCCCGGATGAATGCGATGTCGTCTTCGGGAGTCTTGGTCATGCGCCGCCTCGCCTGCCGCAGCGCCTTCGCGGGCGCCGTCTGTCCTCACCGCGCGGGCCAAAGACCCCCGCAGCGCCTGCGCTTATACGCGGGCGATCAGTTTCAGCCAAGCGACAGCTTTGCGCCGTCCGGCCCCCCGTCACCCTGCGGTGCGCCGCGCCTCTTCGACCAGCGCGCGCATCTGGTCGAGCTGGACGAAGCCGCGCACGATCTGGTCGCCGATCACGAAGCCGGGCGTGCCCTCGATGCGCAAGGCGCGCGCCAGGTCATAGTTCTGGCGGATCGCGTCGGCGATTTCGGGCGCCGCCATCTCGGCGCGCAGCGCCGTCTCATCGAGACCGGCCTCGCCGGCCATGCGCAGGATCGTGTCCTCGTTCAGCGGCCCGCGAAACGTCATCATCGCGTCGTGCAGCGCGGCGTAGGCCGCCGGGTCGATCCGCCGCGCCGCCATGGCGATGCGCGAGGCCTGGGTGGAGTCCGCGCCCAGGATCGGGAATTCCTTCAGCACCAGCCGCACATTGCCGTCGCTGCGCAAAAGCTCCGCCACCTGCGGATGGGCCGCCTTGCAATAGCTGCAGCGGTAGTCGCTGAACTCGACGATGGTCACGTCGCCGTCGGGGTTGCCGAACACGTGGCTGTGGCCGTCCTCGAACAGCGCGGCGGCGTTCTGGAAGATCAGGTCGCCGTCGAGGCTGGCCTGTTCGGCCTGACGGCGCTTTTCCAGAATGTCCAGCGCCTCGATCAGAACTTCTGGATTTTCAAGGATATAGGCGCGAATGCGCGCGTCCACCGCCGCCGCTTCGGCGGGGCTGAGCGCCTCCTGCGCGGGCGCGGGCCCGGCTGTGAGCACGGCGGCGAGCGCGGCGACAAGCACGGCGGCGGGGGCGAGAAAGGCGAGGCGCATCGGCGGTTCCTGTCGGCAGGCGCGGCTCAGCGCGCGGGGGTGTCGGCGAGCGTAGCGATATCTTCCGCGCGCAGCCAGCCGGGAGAGCCGCGCGGCAAGAGGTCCATGGCGCGGCGCGCCATCCGCGCGGCCTCCGCCGTCTCGCCGCCCAGCGCCAGCCGTTGCGCGGTGTAGAGCGCGGCGTTGGCGTCGTCGCCCGCCCGCGCATAGGCCTGCGCCAGATCGCGCAGGATGCCCGCCTCGCCGGGGTCGTCGCGCGCGGCGCGCTTGAGGATCTCCAGCGCCTCGGCCTCCTGCCCGGGCTGGCCGCCCGCCAGCAGCGCGCGGCCCAGATAGCCCGCGATCAGCGGCTCATCCGGCGCCAGCGCCACGGCGCGGCGATAGGCGGTAACGGCTTCGGCGGGACGGGCGCTCTCGAACAGCACCTGACCGCGCAGTTCCCAGTAATAGGGATCGTCGGGGCGGATTTTCAGCAAGCTGTCGATGGCGCCCAGCGCGCCTTGCGCGTCGGCCATGCGATGCAGCGCCACCGCGCGGCGGTAGAGGTTGAGTTCGCTTTCGGGATCGGCGGCGAGGTCGAGCCGGGCCAGAACCCGCTCCGGCCGCTGGGTGAACCCCTCCAGCTTGGCGCGCATCCGCCCGTGCCAGTAGGCGATCTGGGGGTCGAGCGGCGCGCCCACGGCGGCGGAGGACGCGATGCGGTTCTCCAGCAGGCTGATGCGCTCCGACGACAGCGGATGCGACAGCGCGTAAGGGTCGAGACGGCGCGACTGGAACACCTCCTGCCCCTTGAAGGTGCGCAGGATGTCGAGCATGCCCGTAGGGTCGATCTCGGCGCGCGACATGTAGGTGACCGCCGCCTGATCCGCCGCCGCCTCCTCGGCGCGCGAATAGGCCAGCAGGCTGCGCTGGATCGCGCTCTGGCTGCCCAGCGCCAGCGCCGCGCCCGCCTGCGGGCTGCCCGCCGCCACCGCCGCCGCGCCCGCCAGCACCGTCGCCAGCATCGCCGGGCCGGTGAGGCTGTTGACCGCCATCTCGCGCCGCGCCAGATGCCCGCCGGTGATGTGGCCGGTCTCGTGCGCGATCACGCCGATCACCGTTTCGGCTTGGTCGAGCCGCTCGAGCAGCCCGGTGTTGAGCACCATGGTGCGCCCGCCCGCCACAAAGGCGTTCAGCGCCGGGTCGAGCAGGATGAACAGCCGCACGCTGTCGGGCGCGAGACCCGCCGCCTCGAACACCGGCCCCGACATCAGCCGCAGCGTATGCTCGATCTCGGCGTCGCGGATGAACGTGCGCGCCGCGGCCTGCGCCGTCGGCGCCGCGCCCAGAGCGCCGACCAGCGCCGCCGCCGTCAGCGCCGCCGCGGCGACCCGTCTCCCCAGCGCGCGCATCGGCTTCGCCTCCTCCGCTTCATCGTCGCGTTGCGCGCTCTCGCCGCGTGGACCGCGCGGCCTGCGCGGGTCACGGTAAGCGCGTTCTTCCATAAAGGGCGCCGAGCGATGCAGATTTCAACCCGTGGCGCGGTCGATGCGTTCATTGTCATGGCGGTGATGGAGGCGGCGCGCGCGCGGGAGGCGGCGGGCGCCGACATCATCCACATGGAGGTCGGCCAGCCCGGAACCCCGGCGCCGCGCCGCGCCATCGAGGCCGCGCGCGCCGCGATGGACGCCGGGCCGCTCGGCTACACCGTGGCGCTGGGCCTGCCGGCCTTGCGCGAACGCATCGCCCGCCGCTACGCCGAGCGCCACGGGCTGAGCATCGCGCCGGAGCGGATCGCGATCACCGCCGGTGCCTCCGGCGCCTTCCTGCTGGCGTTTCTCGCGCTGTTCGACGCGGGCGCGCGGGTGGCGGTCGCCGACCCCGGCTATCCGGCGTATCGCAACATTCTCAGGGCGCTGGACCTTCAGCCGGTGCGCCTGCCCGCCGACGCGGGTACGCGGTTTCAGCCCGACGCGCGGCTGCTGGCCGACGCGGGGCGGACCGGGCGGCTCGCCGGCGTGCTCGCCGCAAGCCCGGCGAACCCGACCGGAACCATGCTCGACCGCGCCGCGATGACCGCGCTGGTGGAGGAATGCCAGCGCCTCGGCGCGACCTTCATCTCCGACGAGATCTATCACGGCGTAGAATACGGCCCGCGCGCGGTGTCGGCGCTGGAGATCTCCGATGACGTGATCGTGATCAATAGCTTCTCGAAATATTTCTCGATGACCGGCTGGCGCGTCGGCTGGATGGTGGTTCCGCCCGAGGTGATCGCCACGGTCGAGCGGCTGGCGCAGAATCTGTTCATCTGCCCAAGCCATATCGCGCAGGTTGCGGCGCTGGCGGCGCTCGATGCGGAGGACGCGCTTGACGCCAATATCGCCGTCTATGCCGCCAACCGCGCGCTGCTGATGGAGGAGCTGCCGAAAGCGGGCTTTGGCGCGCTCGCGCCCTGCGACGGGGCGTTCTATCTCTACGCCGACGTGACCGGGATCACCGGCGACAGTGTGGCGTTCTGCGCGCGGATGCTGGCGGAGGCGGGGGTCGCGGCGACGCCGGGCGTCGATTTCGACCCGCTGCGCGGCGCGGGGTTCGTGCGCTTCAGCTTTGCGGGAACGACCGCCGCGATGGCCGAAGGCGCGCGGCGGCTGAAGGCTTGGCGGCGCGCTTGACGCGCGCCGCTCGCGAGATTTGGGGCGCGCCTGACGCGCGCCGCTCGCGAGATTTTGGGCGCGCCCGACGCGCGGCGCCCTTGGGTCCGGCGCGCCGTGGGGCGCGCCGTCCTTTCGCGGTCTGGCGCGGTCAGCGCGACCCCAGGCTCCACCACCCGCGCCGCTTCGGCGCGGCTGGGTCAGCGGGAGCAGGCGCATCCTGTTGCGGCGTCTCCTCCACCACCTGATCAACAGCCTGTTCAATCGGCGCGGGCGCCGGTTCGACGGCTGCGGCGGGCGTTTCGGCGGTGGCTGCGGCATCGGCTGCGGCATCGGCTGCGGCGGGCGCCGCCTCGGCGGGCGCTTCAGGGGCGACCTCGGCGGGCGCCGCCTTGGGCGCCGCTTTTGTGGCAGGCGCCGCTTCCTCAGCCGCAGGCGCCGCGTCCGCTGGCGCGGCGGCCTTGCGGGTGCGCCGCCGCTTGGGCTTGGGCGGCGCGGCTTCCTCGCCAGCCGCGTCGGCTGCGACCGGCGCCGCGACGGTGTCCGCCACGGCTTCCGCAACCGGCGCCGTCTCGCGCGCCGCCGCGACCGGCGAGTCGGCTGGCGCGGCTTGCCGTGTCGGCGCGGGGGGCGCGATCGACGTGATCTCCGGCGCGTCGCCGATCTCGTCGCCGAACGCGGTATGCGACACCGCCATCGGCGCGCGCGCGGCGTCGGCCTCGTCCTCTGTGTCGAGCACGCGGAGCGGATCGCGCGCGGCCTGTCCCGCGTCGCGCGGGTCGTCGTCGTCGCGCCGCCGTTTGCGCCCGCCGCGCCTGCCGCGCCGCCGCTTCGCAGCCGCCTTGGCGCCGGTGGGGTCGTCGTCCTCAGCGCGGCCCTCGGCGCGTTGGGCGGCGGTCTGGGCCGCCGGTTCAGCCGCCGCAGGCCGCGCCGCCTGCGCGACCGGGGCTTCTTCCTCGTCCTCCTCGGCGTCGCGCGGATCGTCCAGCGCGGCGAAGCCCGAGTCGGCGCGCACGGCGGTCGGCGGCGGCAGGGCGCGGCTGGCGGTCTTGAGCCGCTCCACCCGGTGTTCGGGGCTGATCAGCGAGGGGTCGCCCTCGATCAGCACGCTCAGGCCATAGCGCGCCTCGATGGCGATCAGGTGGTCGCGCTTGTCGTTGATGATGAAGTTGGCCACCGACACCGGCGCCACCACCTTCACCTCCGCCGCGCGCTTGCGCATCCCCTCCTCCTCGACCTCGCGCAGGATCGACAGCGCGAGGCTGTTCTCGGAGCGGATCAGCCCGGTGCCGTGGCAATGCGCGCAGGGCGCGGTGGAGGCCTCGATCATGCCGGGGCGCAGCCGCTGGCGCGACATCTCCATCAGCCCGAAGGCGGAGATGCGGCCGATCTGGATGCGCGCGCGGTCGGTGCTGAGCCGGTCCTTCATCCGCTTCTCGACGGCGGCGTTGTTGCGCCGTTCGTCCATGTCGATGAAGTCGATCACGATCAGCCCGGCCAGATCGCGCAGCCGCAGTTGCCGCGCCACCTCGTCGGCCGCCTCGAGGTTGGTCTTGAGCGCGGTCTCCTCGATCGAGCCTTCGCGCGTCGAGCGGCCGGAGTTCACGTCGATCGCCACCAGCGCCTCGGTCACGCCGATCACGATATAGCCGCCGGACCTGAGCTGCACCGTCGGGTTGAACATCGCCGCCAGATAGTTCTCCACCTGATAGCGGCTGAACAGCGGCACGGTTTCCTTGTAGGGCTTCACGTTCTTCGCATGGCTCGGCATGAGCATGCGCATGTATTCCTTGGCCTCGCGATAGCCGTCGTCGCCCTCGACCAGAACTTCGTCGATGTCCTTGGTGTAGAGGTCGCGGATCGAGCGCTTGATCAGCGAGCCTTCCTCGTAGATCAGCGTCGGCGCGATGGATTTCAGGGTGAGGTTGCGCACGTCCTCCCACTGGCGCAGCAGGTATTCGTAGTCGCGCTTGATCTCGGCGCGGGTGCGCTGGCTGCCTGCGGTGCGGATGATGATGCCCATGCCTTTGGGCACCTCGAACTCGCTGGCGATCTCCTTGAGCTTCTTGCGATCCTCGGCGGAGGTGATCTTGCGGCTGATGCCGCCGCCGCGCGCGGTGTTGGGCATCAGCACGCAATAGCGGCCCGCGAGGCTGAGGTAGGTGGTCAGCGCCGCGCCCTTGTTGCCGCGCTCCTCCTTGACGACCTGGACCAGCATGATCTGCCGGACCTTGATCACCTCCTGAATCTTGTAGCTGCGCCCGCGCGGGGCGCGGCGGGGGCGCATGTCCTCCTCGGCGTCGGACGCGCCGACCGATTCGACCGCCTCCGGCGCGTCGCCGTCACTGTCGCCGCGCGCCGCCGCAAAACGCTCGGCCGGGCGCCCGGCGCCGGTGGCCGCGCCGGTGGCCGCGTCGGTGGCCGTCTCAGCGGCCGCGTCGCCGCCGCCCGCGCGCTTGCGCCGCCCGCGTCCGCGCCGCCGCGCGCCGGTGTGGCTGGAGGCGGTCTCCGCCTCCGGAACGTCGGCGGCGTCGTCGGCCTCGGCGGGGGCGTAGTCCTCCGAGATCGTGTCGGCGGACTCGGCGCCCGCGCCCTCGGCCATCGAGGCCGGGCCGCGCGGCGTTTCCGGCGCGGCGCCCGTCTCGGCGTCAGGCTGGGTTTCCGGCTTCGCTTCCCCTGCGGCGTCGTCCGTTCCGGGTGCGGCGTCCTGCGCCACAACCGCAGACGCGTCCTGAGACGCATCCTGCGCAGGCGCGCCCGCCGCGTCGTCAGGGGAGGGGCCGGTCTTTGCGGAATCCGTCTCTGCGGAAGCCGCCTCGGCGGGGGCCTCGGTCGGCGCCCCGGCCTCGGCCGCAGGCGCGGCGTCCTTGCGGCGGCGTCCGCCGCGCGCGCGCTTCTTGGCTGGCGGGGCGGCGCTTTCCGGCGCGGCGTCCGCATCGGTTGCGGCTGCGGGCGCGGCTTCCGGCGCCTCCGCCTCACCCGCTACAGGCTCGCTGGCCTGCGCCGCGCTCGCCTGCGCCGCCTCGGCGTCCTCGACCGGCGCCTTGCGGCCGCGACCGTTCGCGCGGCGGCGTTCGTCGGCCTCCTCCTCGGCGTGCGCGGCTTCCTCCGCCGCGATCAGCGCCTCGCGGTCGGCGAAGGGGATCTGGTAGTAATCGGGATGGATCTCCGAAAACGCCAGAAACCCGTGCCGGTTGCCGCCGTATTCGACGAACGCCGCCTGCAAGGACGGCTCTACCCGCGTTATCTTCGCCAGATAGATGTTGCCCGCAAGCTGTCGCTTCGCGCTGGATTCAAAGTCAAA
>CAZRFB010000227.1:0-11313 GCA_964599185.1 uncultured Rhodobacterales bacterium
GCCACCAGCGCGCGCAGCCGCGCCAGCGCCAGAGCCGAGTTGTCGGGGCTTTCCGTCTCCACGCCGAACCCTTTGCGAACCTGTCACCCAATGGTTCGCAGGATCGGCGCGGTTTGCAAGCGTTTTGTCGCAGGCCGCCGCCGCAGAGCGCCGCCGCAGATCTCAGCCGAAGCGCCGCCTTGCGCGGCGTTCAGGCGAAATAGGCGCGGATCCGCTCGACCTCCGCCCGATCGCCCATCACGACGCCAACCCGCTGATGCAGCGCCTCGGGCGCGATGTCGAGGATCGGCCGCGTCTCCTCCATCGCCAGCCCCCCGGCCTGTTCGATCAGCATGGCCATCGGGTTGGCTTCATACATCAGCCGCAGCTTGCCGCGCGCGTTCGGCGTGCGGGCGTCCCACGGATACAGGAACACGCCGCCGCGCTTGAGGATGCGGTGGATGTCGGCGACCATCGAGCCGGTCCAGCGCATGCCATAATCCGCGCCCAGCGGGCCCTGGGACCCGGCCAGACAATCGTCGGTGTAGCGGCGCATCGGCGCCGACCAGTGGCGCCGGTTCGACATGTTGATCGCGAACTCGCGCCCGCCCTGCGGGATGGTCAGCCGTTCGCCGGTCATCGACCATGAGCCCATCTCGCGGTCGAGCGAGAATTCATGGACGCCGTCGCCGACCGTCAGCACCAGCAGGGTTTGCGGACCATAGATCGCATAGCCAGCCGCCACCTGCCGCCGCCCCGGCTGAAGAAAGTCTTCCTCGCTCGGCGCGCGTCCGGCGACGGCGGCCGGCGCCTCCAGCACCGAAAAGATCGTGCCCACCGACAGCGCGACATCGACATTGCTCGATCCGTCGATGGGGTCGAACAGCAGCAGGTATTCGCCTTTGGGATAACGGTGCGGCACGAGGTGGATGGTGTCCATCTCCTCCGACGCCATGGCCGCAAGGTGGCCGCCCCACTCATTGGCCTCCAGCAGCATCTCGTTGGCGAGCACGTCAAGCCGCTTCTGCGCCTCGCCCTGCACGTTCAGCGCGCCGGCGTCGCCGAGCATCCCGTCGAGCCCCGCCTTGTTCACCGTAAGGCCGATGCGCTTGCAGGCGCGGGCCACGACCTCGATCAGCAGGCGAAGCTGGCCGGGCATCGCGGCGCGCTCGCGCTGCTGTTCGACCAGAAACTGCGTAAGGCTCTTGCGCTTCATGACGTCTCCGACACCCTGCCGCCCGGCGAACCCGGCCCGGCGCAGCGACTGCGGCCCTGCCTGAAGCGCGGCTTCAGGCGCAAGGCTGCTGGCGCTGCGCCGTTTCCTAGACCACAAGCCGGGCCGCGTCGATCATGTGCGCAGGCGCCCCCGCCGAAGGGGCGCGCCGCCTGTCGCCGGGGGCTACTTGTTGGGCTGCGGCGTGACGCGCAGATAGGGCTTCAGCGTCTTGTAGCCCTTGGGAAAGCGCTTCGCGATCTCGTCGGGGTCGGTGAGGCTGGGCACGATGATCACGTCGTCGCCGTCGCGCCAGTCAACCGGCGTCGCCACCTTGTAGTTATCGGTGAGCTGCAGGCTGTCGATCAGCCGCAGGATCTCGTCGAAGTTGCGGCCCGTGCTGGGCGGATAGGTGAACGAGGCGCGCAGCACCTTGTTGTTGTCGATCACGAACACCGAGCGCACGGTCAGCTTGGCGTTCGCCCTCGGGTGGATCATGCCGTAGAGGTCCGACACCTTGTGATCCACGTCGGCCAGCATGGGAAAATTCACCGCCGTCCCTTGCGTCTCAAGAATGTCGTCGCCCCATTTGCCGTGGTTCTCCAGCCCATCGACGGACAGGCCGATCACCTTGACGCCGCGCTTGTCGAACTCGGGCTTGAGCTTGGCGACGCGGCCCAGCTCGGTGGTGCAGACCGGGGTGAAATCCGCCGGGTGGCTGAACAGCACGCACCAGCTGTCGCCGATCCAGTCATGGAAATGAATCGGGCCTTCGGTGCTGTTCTGGGTGAAATCGGGAACGACGTCGCCGAGCAAGGGGGTGTTCATTGCGCTCTCCTTCTGTCCGATCGCGCGCAAGGGTCGCCTTGCGGCGCGCGGGCGTTACATGGGACATCAGCTATGTCGCCTGATGCGGCGATGCAATATCGGGGAGCGATCTTGATGGCGTGGGAGCCTGCGCTGCGGCTGGGCGTGTTCCTCGGCGTGTTCGCGCTGATGGCGCTGTGGGAGCTGCGGGCGCCGAAGCGGCGGCTGAACTGGCCCAAGGCGCGGCGCTGGGGCGTCAACTGGCTGGTGGCGGCGCTCGACACCGTGCTGGTGCGGCTGATGTTTCCGCTGGCCGCCGTGGGCGCGGCGCTGGACGCGCAGGCGCAGGGCTGGGGGCTGTTCAACGCGCTCGACTGGCCGCTGTGGCTGGAGTTTGCGCTGACGCTGATCGCGCTGGATTTCGCGATCTGGCTGCAACACCTCGTCAGCCACAAGGTTCCGCTGTTGTGGCGGCTGCATCAGGTCCACCACGCCGACCCCGACATCGACGTGACCACGGCGATCCGGTTTCACCCCGTCGAGATCGCGCTGTCGATGGCGCTCAAGATCGGGCTGGTCTATGCGCTGGGGCCTGCGGCGGCGGCGGTGGTGGCGTTCGAGGTGATCCTGAACGGCTGCGCCATGTTCAACCACGCCAACATCCGCCTGCCCCTCGCTGTGGACCGCTGGCTGCGGCTGGTGATCGTCACCCCCGACATGCACCGCGTCCACCACTCGGTCGAGCGGCGCGAGCACGACGCGAACTATGGCTTCAACCTCGCGATCTGGGACCGGCTGTTCGGCGTCTATGTGGCGCAGCCCGCCGCAGGACACGACGGCATGGAGATCGGACTGAAGCCATGGCGGCGCGGCGAACCGACGCGGCTGGGCTTCACGCTGGCGTTGCCGTTCCGGCGGCTGCGGGGGTGACGCTGCGACTGCGAAGGGAGTAGGCTGCGCGCGTTCATTCCTTGCAAGGAACGCATCAGATGACCGACATGCTTGCGGGCCGCATGGCCCTCGTCACCGGCTCGACCTCCGGCATCGGGCTGGCCATCGCCAGGGCGCTGGCCGGGGCAGGGGCGAAGGTCGCGGTCCACGGCCTCGCCACGCCCGATGAGGCGGCGGCGGCGGTCGCCGCAGTCAAGGCCGCGGGGGCGCCGGACGCAAAGTTCTTCGACGGCGACCTGCGCGACGCGGGCGCCATCGAGGCGATGATGCAGGCGGTGGCGGCCTGGGCGCCACTCGACGTTCTGGTGAACAACGCCGGGATCCAGAAAACGGTGACGCTGGCCGAGGCCGACGCGAAAACCTGGGACGCGGTGATCGCGATCAACCTGTCGGCCTGCTTTCACACCATGCGCCTCGCCCTGCCCGCGATGGCCGAGCGCGGCTATGGCCGGGTGATCAACATCGCCTCGGTGCACGGCCTGGTCGCCTCGGTCGCCAAGGCGCCCTACGTCAGCGCCAAGTTCGGCCTGGTCGGCATGACCAAGGTCGCCGCGCTGGAATACGCCGACAAGGGCTCGCGGGAGACCGGCGGCGTCACCGTCAACGCAATCTGCCCCGGCTGGGTCGAGACGCCGCTGATCGAGCCGCAGATCATGGCGATGGCGAAGAAGGTCGGCGGCGACCGCGCGGCGGGGGTCAAGGCGCTGGTGGCCGAGAAGCAGCCCAGCGGACGCACCGCCGACCCGGCCGACATCGGCGCGCTGGCGGTGTTTTTGTGCTGCAAGGCCGCGCACAACATCACCGGAACCGCGCTGCCGGTGGACGGCGGCTGGACGGCGCAATAGCCGCAGGCAAGAGAGGGCAGGCAGGGCGCGCCGCGCCGCCAGAGCCGCCGCCCCCGGTAAACGCCTTGCACCGGGCCCCCCTCACGCTGCCCCGGCCCAGCGCCGGGGCCTCCACCACAAGCGCTTGATCGCGCCGCGCCGCCCGTGGATCATGGGCGCGAACCGCAAAACCCGAGGCCGCCCTTCATGCCGATCCCCTTCACCGACCGCGTGCGCGCCCTGCCCGCCACCGTTCCCTTCGTCGGCCCGGAGACGCAGGAGCGCGCGCGGGGTCGGCGTTTCCGCGCCCGCCTCGGCGCCAACGAGAGCTCCTTCGGCCCGGCGCCGGAAGCGGTCGAGGCGATGGCGCGGGCGGCGGGCGAGGCCTGGGCCTACGGCGACCCGGAGGGCCATGACCTCAAGGCGGCGCTGGCCGCCCATCACGGCGTCGGCGCGGACCATATCGCGGTCGGCGAGGGCATCGACGGGCTGCTGGGCGTGGCGGCGCGGCTGTTTCTCGACCCCGGCGCGGCGGTCGTCACGTCGCTGGGGGCCTACCCCACCTTCAACTACCATGTCGCCGGGCTGGGCGGGCGGCTGGTGACAATTCCCTATCGCGACGACCGCGAGGATTGGCGCGCGCTGGCAGAGGCGGCGCGGCGCGAGGGCGCGCGCGTGGTCTATCTCGCCAACCCCGACAATCCGATGGGGTCATGGCAGCCCGGCGGCGACATTCTGGCGCTGCTCGACGCGCTGCCGCCCGACTGCGTGCTGTTTCTCGACGAGGCCTATGCGGAGTTCGCGCCGCGCGAGGCGATCCCCGTCCTTGCGCTCGACGACCCGCGCGTGATCCGGTTTCGCACCTTCTCCAAGGCGCACGGGCTGGCCGGTCTGCGCGTCGGCTATGCGCTGGCGGGGCCGCCGCTGGCGCAGGCGTTCGACAAGTTGCGCAACCATTTCGGCGTCGGGCGCGTGGCGCAGGCCGGGGCGCTGGCGGCGCTGGGCGCGCAGGACTGGCTGGCGGGCGTTGTGGCGCAGACGCTGGCGGCGCGCGACCGTCTGGCCGGGATCGCGCGCGACAACGGCCTCACCCCCCTGCCCTCGGCGACCAATTTCGTCGCCATCGACTGCGGCGGCGACGGCGCTTTCGCCCGCGCGGTGCTGGAGGGCGTGATCGCGCGCGACGTGTTCATCCGCATGCCCGGCGTGGCGCCGCTCAACCGCTGCATCCGCGTCACCGCCGGGCCGGAGGCGATGCTCGACGCCTTCGCCGAAGTTCTGCCGCTGGCGCTGGCCGACGCGCGCGCGGGCGCTGGGGCTGGCGCTCAGGCGTAGAGCAGCCGCTCGGCGCACTCCGGCGCGCCTTCGGTGAACCATGGCGTGGTCCATGCGTCGGTCTCGCACAGGTGACGACCGGCCGCGCGCTCGGCTTGGGTTTGCGCGTTGACCCGGTTGCGCGTCTTGAAGTGGTTGAACAGCCGCACGAACTCGCCCAGAAAAACGTCGGCCACCCGCGTATCGCCGCGAATGACCAGCATGTTCTCGTCGTTCTCGGTGGTTGACGCCGCCGAAAAGTTGGCGGAGCCGGTGATCACGATGGGATCGTCGCCCAAGGCGTCGATCAGCATGTATTTGGTGTGGATGTAGCTGACGAAATCGTTCAGCCCGGTGAGCGACTCCAGCTTGTCCTCGGTGTCGCTGACGTCGGGGGTCAGTTCGTCGCCCCAGGCAAAGCCGACGCGGCTGTCCTGCGCCATGCGCGCGAACGGCGCCTTGATGAACGGCGCGCGGTTCGATTCGAGCAGCAGGTAATAGCGCGCGTCCTTCGGCCCGGCCTTGACGCCGCCCTCGATCTGTTTGGCGATGGTGAAGGCGCTGGTCATGTGCGCCGACTGCTTCGCCCCGGCCAGCATCGCGCCATACCAGTCGAGCATCCCCTCGGTGGCGCGGGGGCTGAAGATCGCGGTCACGCCCGTGGGCGGCGGGCCGGAGAGATCGGGCTGGCGCGCGACCGTCCAGTTGGCGAAGCCCGGCTCGGGCTTGTCGCCTTTCTGCGCCTTGTTCTTCGGATCCTTGGAAAGCGCCGTCCAGTAGGCGAGATACTCTGCCGCCACACCCGCGTCGCGCACGATCTGGCCGACGTTGGACTGGCCGAAGATGCCGCCTGCGGTGAAGTTGGTCGAGCCGGTCCAGACCTGCGCGGGCTTGTCGCCCTCCAGCAGCACCAGAAACTTGTTGTGCGAAATCTGGGTGTTGCGGCGCGGGATCAGCATCTTTTCAAACGCCCTGGCGTTGGCGCGGTCCTTCAGCCCGGCGGCGCGCACGGCGTGGCTGGCGGCGGCGCCGGTCGCGTCGGGGCCGCTCTGCTCCACCACCGCCATGTTGCTGAATGTCACCGGCGGGTCGCCGGGCCTGGTCGTGACGCTGACCACGGCGCCCTTCGCCTCCTTGCCGCCCTTGAGCAGGCGCGCGGTCTGCGGCTTGGCGTGATGCACCAGCTTCACGTCCACGCCGCGCTCGATCGCCGCCACCAGCGCGTCGATCACCGGCTTGTGGGTGAACTCATAGACCGCGCCTCTGATCTTGTGCTGCGGCCCGGTCGCCTGCGCGATGAAGGCGAGCATCGCCTCCTCCAGCCCGCGCGACAGCCAGCGCCACGCATCGCCGCTGGGGTCGTCGCCGGGGCGGATGAATTCCTGCCACGTCGTGCGGCCGTTCTCGGCGGCGAGATACCAGCGGCGCAGGGCGCCGAACTTTTTTGCATAGGCCTGGCTGCCCGCCGCGCCCCGGTTGAAGAACACGGCGTGCTCGCCGTTGTCGGTGGCCTCGGTGCGCACCGCGACCGACACGGCGTCGCCCGGCGTCAGCGCCTTCGGCGTCCCATAGACCGGCGCGACGCGATAGACATAGTCGGTGGCGGGTTTGGCGGCGTAATCGGCCCATTGAAACGTCTGCACAGGGCACTTGTCGGAGGCGGCGCTCAGGGTTCCGGGCTGGGCGTCCACGTCCATGAAGGCGAAATGCCGGTCGGCGAACAGCGGGCGCTCGGCGCCGGTTTTCGCGTCCTTGCGCCAGATGCTGAAGCCCAGCAGGCCCTTGCGCGCCGTGTCCGGCACATCGAGGCCCAGCAGCACCACATGCGTTCCCGCGATCGCATGCACCGAGACCGCGTCGTTCTTCGCCTTCGCGCGCATGGTCGCCTCCCCTTCAGCCCTGTTTCGTCGCCGGATAGTCCATCGCGAACACCTCCAGCTTCACATGGTCGGCGCGGTTGGTGTCGATCACGAAGAACCGTTTGTCGGGATGGCGCGCCTTGGCGTCGCGCATCGCGGCGACGATCAGCGACACGTTGCGCGGGTCGTCGTCGGACATGCCGAAGCGGTGCGGCGGCGCCGCGCCATGCGCCGCCAGCCCGGCCTCCACCGCCTGCAGGATCGCGCGGCGCTTCAGCACCGGGGTGGTGGTGTGCGCGTCGCCGCCCAGCGCCGCGCGCGTTTGCGGGTGGCTGACCGGAAAGATCGCCAGCACGTCCGGCAGGCAGGGCGCCGCCCCCGCCGCCGCCAGCGCCGCCAGCCCGGCGCGGATCGTCTCGGGCGCGTGGCCGCGCGCGGTGATGAAGGCGGTAGGGCGGCCTTCGGCGCAGGCGTGCAGGTAGAGCGGCCACGACGGCCCGCGCCAGCTCCGCCCGCCCAGCGCCGCGCCGATGTCGCGCACGAAGGCGCTCTCGCCGGGCGCGTCGCTGAAATCGCGGAACGCCCCCGGCCCCAGCGCCCACGCCTCCCACGGGCCGGGCTTGCCCAGCAGGCTTTCAACGTCGGCGAAGGCGCCCGTGCTCAGGCCCTTCTCGGCGCCGGTCTCGGTGTCGGTGACGTAGATCTTGGTCGGCAGGAACAGCAGGTTGTCGTCGATGTCGAAGAAATAGAAGCTCACCGAGCCGTCGTCGCGCGCCGCACCCAGCAGCGACACCTCTCAGGCGCCTTCAGGGGCGAAGCGCCACGCCGGGCCTGCGGTGCGCCCGTCCGGCAGTCGCAGCCGCATCAGCGCGACGCCCCGGTGCTTGAGGTCGAACATGCCGTGCACCGCGTCACGCAGCAGGTCGGGCCTGCCGTCCAGCGCCGCGTTGATCTGGCGCAGCAGCGCCGTATAGCGCGCGTCGAAGGCGCGCATCGCCGCCGCCACGTCTTGCGCGAGCGCGGGGTCGTCGGGGTCGGGGTCGTCCAGCGTCGGCCATACCGCGTCCCAATCGACCACGATGGCGTCGCCCGACGGCGCGTCGCCCCAGTCGTCGCCGACACGATAGCGCCGCCCCTCCAGGATCTCGCGGAAGCGGAAGAAATGCGCGGGCTCCTCGCCCAGGCCGCCGGGGATCACGTCGCCGTCGAAGATCTTGTGATCCGCAGGCAGCCCCTCGCCTTCCTCAGAGATCTTGGCGATGGCGGCGAGCGCCTTCTCGAGCGGGCCGCTCCCGCCCGAGGCGTCGATCACGGTCAGCGCGCCGCCCGCCGCGTAATAGTATTCCGGCCCGGCCTGCCGCGCCGGATCGCCGCAGAACACCGCCGCCGCGCCGAATTCATCAACCATGGCGCGCAGTTCCGCCGCCAGCGCGGCGTAGAATTCGCCGATGCTGCGCAGGTGGACCTCGCCCGCGCCCTCCGCGCCCGCCAGCGGCCGCTCGATCTCCATGAACGCCTTGACCTGCTCGGGGCAGAACCGGCGCAGATGCACGGTCAACGGGCGGCTGGCGCCGATGCGCCGCCCGCCCACCGTCAGCCCTTCGGAATTGCGCGGAAACAACCGCGCGGGATAGGCCGGAATCCATGCCGCGCTGTCCAGCGCCGGGCGACCGCCGACGGCGTTGAGGATGTTGGCGACCAGCGTGAGGTGCAGCATCTCCTCGACCAGCACCGAGCGCAAAAGCTCCCGCGCGACCACGTTGCGCGCCACGCCGGGGGCGCCGTCCTCCAGCGAGAAACTCGCGGTCAGGTAGGCGGGGATCGTGGTCAGCTCCACGGTCATCGCGCAGCGCAAGAGCGCGCGGAGATTGTCCATCCGCGCGTCGAAACTCATGGCGTCGTCTCCATCGCCGCGACCATCGCATCCGCCGCCTTCAGCGCCAGCGCCGCCAGCGTCAGCGTCGGGTTCGACGTGCCGATGGTCGGCATCGCGCCCGCGCCCACCATCCACAGGTTGGGGTGGCGCCACATCCGCAGGTCGGCGTCGGTCACGCCCGCGCCCTCGTACGCACCGATGCGGTGCGTGCCGACCAGATGGCCCGAGCCGAAATAGGCGAAGCCGCGCCCCTCGTGCTCGACATATCCGGGCAGATCGCGGCTATAGGCGGTGTGGTCCTCCACCCCGGCGACGCGGAACGCCTCGGCGCACAGGTCGCGGCCCAGCGCCAGCCCGGCGCGGGTGTAGGCGTCGAGGTGGTAGTCGATCACCGGGCGCGGCTCGCCCAGCGCGTCGCGCCAGCGCGGGTCGATCGAGACGCGGTTGTCGGGGTCGGGCGGCTGTTCGATCAGCGCGCCGAGCCGCACCTGCCGCTGCACGTCATGGCGCAGCCGCGCGCGCAGCGCCGCGCCGCTAAAGCCTTCGTCCACCAGCCGGTTCACGTCGCTGAACGGGGCGCCGGTGGCGAAATTCCAGCCCCAGTTGCCGATCTCGACGCGGCAGGCGGCGCGGTCGCGGCGAAAGGCGCCGTCGCGCAGGCTCTCGATGCCCGAGGTCGCGCCCGGCCCCCGGAACGGGCCCACCGGCTCGGGCGCCAGCCCCCAGCTCAGCAGGAACGGGTGATCCATCAGGTTGCCGCCAAGCTGGCCGCTGGGGTCGCGCAGGCCGGAGGCGAGGCCCAGCTTGGCGTTCTCCACCGCGTTCGCCGCCAGCACCACGATGCGGCCCCGGATCGCGCGGGTCTCGAAATACGGCGCGTCGGGCGCCTCGTAGCGCTTGTAGAGCACGCCGGTCACGGCGCCGCTGTCGGGGTCAGTCTCCAGCCGTGAGACGACGCATTGCTTCAGCAGCGTGAACGTCTGCGGCCACAGGCGCGCGCAGTCGCCCAGCGTTTTCAGCGCGCTGTATTTCGCCTTCACCGGGCAGATTGGGATGCAGCTTGAATTGCCCTCGCAGCGCGCGCCGCGAAACACATAATCGGGCGAGCCGCCGCGCGCCTCGTAAGCCCCGCGCGCCTCCCCCGCCACAATCGCGCCCCCCGCGCGCGGGGTAGAATTGCGGCCCTGCGGCGTGCTACTGACGGTGATCGGCAGCCGCGCGCCGTCCACCGCCAGCGTCGCGCCATCCAGCGCGCGGACATAGAAACGGTCGTTGAAGGACTGCGGGATGCGGCGCATCGGATAGGCGTAGCCGGGCGAGAACGCGATGCCGTGATAGCCCTGATCCTCGACCTCGCCGGAGACGCCGATCGCCCATTCGGCGCGCTCATACCACGGCGCGAGGTCGGCGTAGGAGATCGGCCAGTCCACGCCCCGGCCATAGCGCGTCGCCATCTCGAAATCGGCGGGCGTCATGCGCAGGCAGGTGCCCAGCCAGTGCAGCGTGGTGCCGCCCAGCGCGCGCAGATAGTTGCTGCCGAACGGGTTCGGCCCGCGCTGCACGAAATAGCCCTTGGTCGAGGGTTCGGCGCCGATCTTCGCGGTGTCGAGCACCGAGGGCGACGGCGCCGCGCGGTTCTCGGGATAGGGCGAATTCGGCGTCTTGAGCGGGTTGGCGTGGTAATGGGCGAGATAGGCCTCCCACCCCTCGCCGCTTTCGCCCGAGGTCTCCGCCCCCGCCTCCAGCAGCGCGACCGTCATCCCCGCCGCCAGCAGCCGCTCCGCCACCAGCGCGCCCGCGATGCCGCCGCCGACGATCACCGCGTCATAGCGCGCCTCACGCATCGCAGGCCCCCGGCGGCCGCGTCGCCCAGGCGCCGAAACCCTGCTGCTTCGCCCCCATCGGGTGCGCGCCGATCGCGTCCCACACCAGCGCCTCGCGATAGGCGCGCGGCGAGGCGACCCGCTCGGCGCGGTCCGCGCCGGTCCAGAGCCCGAGATACCACAGCCGGATCAGCGCCTTGGCCAGCGGTCCCTTGTCGTCGCCGCCAAGCAGCGCGGCAAGCTGGTCGGACGGCGCCTCCGCGCGCAGCAGCGTCCAGTGCGCCTGCGCGCAGCCGGTGGCCATCAGCGCGGCGTGGTCGTAGCCGGTCAGGCGGGCGGAGGTGTCGAGAAACGCGGAGAATTGCCCTTTCTCGTCGACCGCACCGCGTCGGGGAGACGACCCTTGCGCGTCGAGGAAATAGCCCGGCGGCTCGAAGCATACCGGCGCCGGATCGAAGGTCTGCACCCCGAACGCGGGCCGCCCGGCGATCAGCCCGGCCAGATCGACGCGCAGCGCCTTGCACGCCTCCGGCGCCGCCGCGCGATCCGGCCCCAGCGTGAAGCGCACCCGCCCGGCGTCGCCCTCGCCGAGGATCACCGACTGAAACGCGCCCAGCAGCGTCCAGCGCGTCACCACCGTGCGCCCCAGCCCCAGCGCGAACTCGGT
>CAZRFB010000228.1:0-3779 GCA_964599185.1 uncultured Rhodobacterales bacterium
ACGCTGGGCAGCAAGGAGGGGCTGGCCAACCTCGCCATGGCGATCACCGGCCCCGGCGACGTGATCCTGTCGCCCAACCCCAGCTATCCCATCCACCCCTACGGCTTCATGATCGCGGGCGCGACGCTGCGCCACATCCCCGCGCTGCACGAGGGCCGCTTCGACCCCGAGGAATACCTGCGCGCGCTGGAGCGGGCGGTGACGCATTCGGTGCCGAAACCCTCGGCGCTGATCGTCAGCTTTCCCTCCAACCCCACCGCGCAGGTCTGCGATCTGGACTTTTATCGCGCGGTGGTGGCGTTCGCAAAGAAACACGGCATATGGGTGCTGTCGGATCTGGCCTATGCGGAAATTTATTTCGACGGCGATCCGCCGCCCTCGATCCTGCAGGTCGAGGGCGCGCGCGACGTGGCGGTGGAGTTCACCTCGCTCAGCAAGACCTACGCCATGCCGGGCTGGCGCATGGGCTTCGCGGTCGGCAACAAGCGGCTGATCGAGGCGCTGACGCGGATCAAGAGCTATCTGGATTACGGCGCCTTCACGCCGGTTCAGGTGGCGGCGGCGGCGGCGCTGAACGGGCCGCAGGAATGCGTGGCCGAGATCCGCGCCATCTATAAAAGCCGCCGCGACGCGCTGGTGGACGCCATGGGCAAGGCGGGCTGGGCGATCCCGGCGCCGCCCGCCACCATGTTCGCCTGGGCGCCGGTGCCGCCCGCCTTCGCGCGACTCGGCTCGATGGAGTTCTCGAAGCTGTTGCTGACCGAGGCGGCGGTGGCGGTGGCGCCCGGCGTGGGTTTCGGCGAATACGGCGAGGGCTTCGTGCGCATCGGGCTGGTCGAGAACGAACAGCGCATCCGGCAGGCGGCGCGCGGCGTGAAGAAGCTGCTGGCCAACGCCGACGCGGTTCTGGCGCGCTATCCGCAGGCCGCGCAGTGAGCGGGGCTGCGAGCGGGGCTGCGAGCGGGGCCGAGGGCGGCGCGCCGCTCAGGGTCGGACTCGCCGGTCTGGGCACCGTCGGCGGCGGCGTGGCGCGGCTGCTGACGCAGAACGCCGCGCTGATCGCGGCGCGCGCGGGGCGCAAGGTGGTGCTGACCGCCGTCAGCGCGCGCGACCGCGCCAGGGATCGCGGCGTCGATCTGGGCGGCGTGGCGTGGGAGGCCGATCCCGCAGCGCTGGCGGCGCGGCCGGACGTGGATGTGGTGGTCGAGGTGATCGGCGGGTCCGAGGGGCCGGGCCGCGCCGTGGTCGAGGCGGCGCTGGCGCAGGGCCGCGCGGTGGTGACGGCGAACAAGGCGCTGCTGGCCCATCACGGCGCGGCGCTGGCGGCCATGGCCGAGGCGGCGGGGCTGGCGCTGCGCTTCGAGGCGGCGGTGGCGGGCGGCATCCCCATCGTCAAGGCGTTGTCGGAGGGGCTGGCGGCCAACCGCGTCGCCCGCGTCTATGGCGTGCTGAACGGCACCTGCAACTATATCCTGACCGAGATGGCGCGCTCTGGGCGCGACTATGCGGCGGTGCTGGCGGAGGCGCAGGCCAAGGGCTATGCCGAGGCCGACCCCAGCTTCGACGTGGGCGGCGTGGACGCGGGCCACAAGCTGGCGCTGCTGGCGACGCTGGCGTTCGGCTGCGCGCCCGACTTCGACGGCGTGTCGCTGGAGGGCATCGAGCGGGTGTCGCTGGCCGACATCGCCCACGCCGACGAACTGGGCTATCGCGTCAAGCTGCTGGGCGTGGCGCGGCGCGCGGGCGACGGCGTGGAGCGCGCGGTGCGCCCCTGTCTGGTGCGCGCCGACAGCGCCATCGGCCAGCTTGACGGCGTGACCAACGCGGTGGTGGTCGAGGCCGATCCGCTGGGAACGGCGGTGTTCGAGGGGCCGGGCGCGGGCGCGGGCGCGACCGCCTCCGCCGTGGTCGCCGATCTGATCGACATCGCGCGCGGCGCCTGCGGCCCGGCGTTCGGCGTGCCGGCGACGACGCTGACCCACCCCGGCGCCGGCGCCGCGCCCACGGCGGCGCACTATCTGCGGCTGTCGTTGCAGGACCGGCCCGGCGCGCTGGCCGAGGTGGCGCAGGATCTGGGGCTGGAGGGCGTGTCGATCCGCGCCATGCGCCAGCACGATCACCCCGGATGCGGCGGCGCGACGGTTCTGATCGTCACCCACGCCTGCGCGCGCGCCGCGCTCGACCGCGCGCTCGCCCGCATCGCCGCAAGCCCCGTGGCGCTGGCCGAGCCGGTCGCGCTGCGGATCGAAGACGTGTGATTGCTCAACAGGAGATTGGCCATGACCGACCCGCGAGAACTTGAATTCAAGGACCGGATGCTGTCGCTGGGCCTCGCCCGCGTGTCGGAGGCCGCCGCCATCGCCGCCGCCAGGCTGCTGGGGCGCGGCGATGAGAAGGCGGCCGATCAGGCGGCGGTCGATGCGATGCGCACCCAGCTCAACCTGCTCGAGATCAAGGGCACCGTGGTGATCGGCGAGGGCGAGCGCGACGAGGCGCCGATGCTCTACATCGGCGAGGAGGTCGGCGCCGGCAATGGCCCGGAGGTGGACATCGCGCTCGACCCGCTGGAGGGCACCACGCTGACCGCCAAGGCGATGCCCAACGCGCTGGCGGTGATCGCCATGGGGCCGCGCGGCTCGATGCTGCACGCGCCCGACGTCTATATGTGGAAGCTCGCCATCGGCCCCGGCTATCCCGAAGGCGTGGTCTCGCTCGACGCCGACCCGGCGGACAACGTGCGCGCGCTGGCCAAGGCCAAGGGCTGCGCGCCCGCCGACATCTCCACCTGCATTCTCGAACGCCCCCGCCATGCCGAGATGATCGAAAAGGTGCGCAGCACCGGCGCGTCCATCCAGCTGATCACCGACGGCGACGTGGCGGGCATCATCCACTGCGCGCAGTCCGGCGCCACCGGCATCGACATGTATATGGGCGCGGGCGGCGCGCCGGAGGGCGTGCTGGCGGCGGCGGCGCTCAAGTGCATGGGCGGGCAGCTTTATGGGCGGCTGTGGTTCCGCGACGAGGATGAGAAGGGCCGCGCCCGGCGCGCCGGGATCACCGATCTCGACCGCATCTATGGCCTGCACGATCTGGTGCGCAACGACGTGATCTTCGCGGCGACCGGCGTCACCGACGGCTCGATCCTGCGCGGCGCGCGGCGCGACGGCGCCTATCTGGAGACCGAAACCATCCTGATGCGCTCCAAGACCGGCTCGGTGCGGCGGATCACGTATCGGCAGAAGAACATGTGACCGAGGAACCACTGACCGGATCGCCCGCCCACTTCCAGCGCCGGTGCAGCCAGAACCACTGCCCCGGCGCGCGGTCGATCCACGCCTCGAAGCGGGCGTTGACGGCGCGCATCGCGGCGTCGGGCGCATCGGCGATGATCGGCGGCTCGAAGGTCACGTCGAACGACAGCCCGTCGGCGCGCCGCTGGCCGACGGCGGGGATCAGCGGCGCCCCCATGCGCTGCGCCAGCGCCGCCACCGAGGTCGCGGTATGCGCGGTCCGGCCCATGAACGGCAGCGCCGCGCCGTCGCCCAGCCGCTGGTCGAGCAGGATCAGGATCGCGCCGCCGCCGCGCAGATGCCGCACCATCTGCTTCAGCCCGGCGGCGCCCTTGTAGAGCACCGGCTCGCCCGCCATCGCGATCTTGCCCAGCGCCACGGCGTTGAAGGCGGGGTTGTTGAACGGGCGATAGATGATGCCGACCTCGACGCCAAGGCCGCGCCCGGCCAGACGGATCGCCTCCCAATTGCCGAAATGCGCGCTGACGA
>CAZRFB010000229.1:0-22136 GCA_964599185.1 uncultured Rhodobacterales bacterium
CGCGCTGGCCGACGCGCTGCGCTTCACCGCGCGCGCCGGGGTGCACAACGTGCAGAAGGGCGCGCTGTCGCTGACCCAGGCCACCGAGGCGGGCGCCGCCTACACCGTCGAGCAGGTGACGCGGCTGGCGGAGATGGCGCATGCGGCGGGGGTTCCGGTGCATATGGACGGCACGCGCTTCGCCAACGCGGTCGCGCGGCTGGGCTGTTCGCCCGCCGATCTCACCTGGCGCGCGGGCGTCGATGTGCTGTGCCTCGGCGCCACCAAGAACGGCGCGCTGGCGGCGGAGGCGGTGATCCTGTTCGACGAATCGAAGGCCTGGGAGTTCGAATTGCGCCGCAAGCGCGGCGGGCATCTGTGGTCGAAGATGCGCTACATGAGCGCGCAGATGGAGGCGTATCTGAGCGACGGGCTGTGGCTGCGGCTGGCCGGTCACGCCAACGCAATGGCCGACCGGCTCGCCGAGGGTCTGCGCGCCATACCCGGCGTGATGATCGACGCGCCGCTGGGCGCCAACATGATGTTCCCGCGCTTTCCCCGGCGCGGCCACCGCGCGCTGATCGCGGCGGGGGCGCTCTATTATCTCTGGCCGGGCGACCAGTCGCTGGAGGGGCCCGACGAAGATATGCTGCAATGCCGCCTTGTATGCTCATGGGCGACGTCGGCGGAGCAGGTGGACGCCTTCATCGCCACCCTGCGCGGCGCTCTGGCCGCCAAAGCCGCATGATCCCCGGCTGAAAGCCTCTGCATGATCCCCTGCCAGCGCGCGCTGTTCGACATCCCCGCCGATGTCGCCTACCTCAACTGTGCATACATGAGCCCGCTGATGCGCCCGGCGCTGGCGGCGGGTGCGGCGGGTTTGCGCGCCAAGGCGCAGCCGTGGACCATTCCCACTGCGGCGTTCTTTCAGGACAGCGACCGCGCCCGCGCCCTGTTCGCGCAGCTGGTGGGGGCGGACGCCGAGGGCGTGGCGCTGGTTCCGGCCGCAAGTTATGGCGTGGCCACCGCCGCGCGCAACCTGAGCGTGCGCGCCGGTCAGCGCATCGTGACGCTCGCCGACCAGTTCCCCTCGCATGTCTATGGCTGGCGCACGGCGGCGAAGGCTGTCGGCGCGGAAGTGGTCGCAGTCGCCCTGCCCGAGGGCGGCGACGCGACGCCGCCGGTGCTGGCCGCCATCGACGACGCCTGCGCCGTCGCCGCGCTGCCGCATGTGCTGTGGACCACCGGCGCAAAGCTGGATCTGGTCGCCATCGGCGCGCGCTGTCGCGAAGTCGGCGCGGCGCTGGCGTTGGACCTGACGCAATCGGCGGGCGCGCTGCCGATAGATTTTGCCGCCGTGCAGCCCGATTTCGCCGTCGCCGCCGCCTACAAATGGCTGATGGGGCCGTATGCAACCGGGTTTCTCTACGTCGCCCCGCGCTGGCGCGACGGCGCGCCGCTGGAGGAGAACTGGATCGGGCGCGCCGGATCGGAAGATTTCGCGCGGCTGGTGGACTATCGCGACGCCTATCAGCCCGGCGCCCGCCGCTTCGACATGGGCGAGCGCGCCAACTTCGCGCTGCTGCCCGCCGCGATCGCGGCGCTGGAGCAGTTGCTGGCGTGGACGCCCGACGCCATTGCACGCACTCTCGCCGCAAAGACCGCCGCCATCGCGGCGCGCGCCCGCGCGCTGGGCCTGTCGGCGATGCCGGAGGACTTGCGCGGACCGCATTATCTGTCGCTTGCCCTTCCCGAAGGCGCGCCCGAGGGCCTGCCCGCGCGTCTGGCGGCTGAGCGCGTGCATGTCAGTCAGCGGGGCCGGTCGCTGCGCGTCACGCCGCATCTCTATAACGACGACGCCGACGCCGACCGCCTGATCGACGCGCTGGCGCGGCTGCTGTGAGGCGCGCATGACCGGCGCGCGCGACCCCGGCGCCTGGGCGCGGCTGATCGTGCTGGGGATGATCTGGGGCGCCAGCTTCATCGCCACCGAGGTCGCGCTGGAGGGATTTCCGCCGCTGACGCTGGTGGCTGGGCGCATCACGGTCGCGGCGCTGACGCTGGCGGCGCTGGCCCATGCGCTGGGGCGCGGGCTGCCGCGCTGGCGCGGGCCGCAGGGGCGGCGGATATGGGGTTTTGCGCTGGCCATCGCGCTGCTCACCAGCGCCGTGCCGTTCAGCCTGCTGAGCTGGGCGCAGACCCATGTCGGCGCCGGGCTGGCGGCGGTGTTCATGGCGCTGTTGCCGCTGATGGTGCTGCCGCTCAGCCATTTCCTGCTGCCCGGCGAGGCGATGACGGCGCGCAAGCTGAGCGGCTTCGCGCTGGGGTCGCTGGGCGTGGCGCTGCTGATCGGGCCGCAGGCGCTGGAGGGGCTGGGCGGCGCCGGGCCGCAGCTGCTGGCCGAGGTCGCCTGCCTTGTCGCGGTGTTTCTCTACGCCTGCGGCTCGCTGACCGCCAAGAAGGCGCCGAAGGTCGATCCGGTGAGCTTCGGCGCCGCCGCGCTGACTTTGGCGGCGCTGATCGTCACGCCGCTTGCGCTGCTCGCCGATCGCCCGTGGACCCTGCCTGCGCCCGAATGGCGCGCGGTGGGCGCGGTGGCGGCGCTGGGCGTGCTGCCCACGGCGGCGGCGCAGGTGTTGCTGCTGCAGATCCTCAGCCGCGCCGGGCCGCCGTTCCTGAGTCTGGTGAACTTCATGGTTCCGGTCTGGGCGCTGATCTTCGCCGTGGCGCTGCTGGGCGAGACGGTCGCCCCGCGCGCGGGCGCGGCGCTGGCGCTGATCTTCGCGGGCGTCGCGCACAGTCAGGGACTGTTTGCAGGAAGGAAGGTGTCGCCATGAAGAAACTTGCGTTTGCGCTGATGCTGCTGGCGGGGCCCTTGCTGGCGCAGGAAACGGCGCCGCAGAGCCCGGCCGAGCATATCGCCGCGCTTGAGGCGCAGGCCGCCGCCGACGCCGAGACCATCGCCGCGCTGCGCGCCCGCGTCACGCAGGACGCCGACGACGCCCGCGCCCGTGTGCTGAACCTGACGCTGGAGCTAGAGACGCTGCGCAGCCGCCAGATACAGCTGTCGCGCGATCTTGACGTGGCGCAGCGCGCCTCGGCGGACGCGGAGCGGCGGATGCGCGACGCCGTCAGCGACGCGCGCATCCAGCGTCAGCGCGCCGAGAGGGCCGAGAGCGACCGCCGCCGCGCGGAGGCCGACGCGCGGCGCTATCGCGACGACGCGCGCCGCTGCCGCTGACGGGCGTGAGGCGCCGGGCGTCAGGCGTTGGCTTCGCGGATCTTTTCGGCGGCGTTCTTGTCGAAGGCGACGCCCTTGGCGGAAAGAAGCTGGTCCATCTCGCCCGACAGCATCATCTCGGTGATGATGTCGCAGCCGCCGACGAATTCGCCCTTCACATAAAGCTGCGGGATGGTCGGCCAGTCGCTGAACGTCTTGATGCCGTCGCGCACCGCCGCGTCGGCGAGCACGTTCACATCCTTGAACTCGACGCCCATGAAGGTGAGAATCTGCGTAACGCGCGAGGAAAAGCCGCATTGGGGCATGGACTTGGTGCCCTTCATGAACAGCACGACGTCGTTGGCGTCGATATCGGCCTTGATGGCGGCGTGGGCGGGATCGGTGGTCATGGTTGCTCCGTTCAAAGCGTGGATCAGGCGGGGGCGCTGGTGGTGAGGGCGAGGGCATGCAGCGCGCCGCCCATCCGGCCTTTCAGCGCGGCATAGACCATCTGATGCTGCTGCACCCGGTTCTTGCCGCGAAACGCCGCGGCGGTGACGGTGGCGGCGTAATGGTCGCCATCGCCGGCGAGATCGCGGATCTCCACGGTCGCGTCGGGAAACGCCTCGCGGATCAGGCGTTCGATTTCGGCGGCTTCCATCGCCATGCGCGCGTGCTCCCGATGATTTTCGTCAGGCTTAGATGTAGAACGCGCCGCCGAGGCGCGCAAGCGGCTCTCAGGGCGCCGAAGCGGGGCCTGCGTCCTGCCCCGTCACCTCGCGCGCCGCGCTGCGCCGCCTGCGCCGCAACAGCCACGCCGCGCCCAGCAGATCGACCATGCCGACCAGAAGCCGGTCGATGTTGCCGTATTTCGACCGCCCCGCCGCGCGCGGACGGTCGCTGACGCCGACGGTCGCGACCAGATAGCCCTCGCGCTTCATCATCGCGGGCATGAAGCGGTGGATGTGGTCGAAGAACGGCAGCCGCAGATAGGCCTCGCGCGTGAACGCCTTCAGGCCGCAGCCCGAATCGCTCACGCCATCCTTCAGCGCGGCGTTGCGGATTGCGTTGGCGAAGCGGGAGCCGAAGCGCTTCCAGCCGGTGTCGCGGCGCTTGAGGCGCTGGCCCTGCACCAGCCCCAGCATTGGATCGCGCCCCGCAGCCGTCAGCGGCGCCAGCAGCGCAGGGATCTCGGACGGCGGGTTCTGGCCGTCGCCGTCGAGCGTGGCCACCAGCGCGCCGCGCGCCGCCAGCACACCGGAGCGGATCGCGGCGGATTGTCCGCAACTCTGATCGTGGCGGATGCAGCGCAGCGGCGCGCCCGCCGCCCGCCGCGCCAGCGCCTGCGCGGCGGTGTCGTCGGTCGAGCCGTCGTCCACCACGATGATCTCGAACCCCGCCCCCGCCATGGCGGGGCCGCCCATCGCGGCGAGGATCTCGTCGATCAGCGGGCCGATGCTCTCGGCCTCGTCCTTGGCGGGCACCACCACCGAGACCAGCGGCGCGGCGTCGCTCATTGCCCCGCCTCCACCGCCGACGGCGCAGCGGCGCCCCCGGTCGCCTCCGGCGCAGCGTCCATCGCCTCCGGCGCAGCGTCCATCGCCTCCGGCGCAGCCTCAGTCGCCTCCGGCGCAGCCTCAATCGCCTCCGGCGCAGCCTCGGTCGCCTCCGGCGCGGCGGGCGCCGCCTCCGGCGCGCGGAACACGCCGTAGGCGCGGGCGCGAAACAGCGCCTCGGCCACCATGGGCCAGTCGGGCGGCTCACGGTCCAGCCGCGCCACCGCCGCGCCGCCGGGGTGCGCCAGGCCCCAGGCGGCGATCTCCTCGGGCGTGTAGAGCGCATCGACCGGCGCGCTCAGCCGCCCCGCAAAACCGTATTCGCCGTGATAGCGCCCGCCGATCACCGCCAGCCCCTGCGCCTGATGCGCCGCCAGCGCCTGCGCAATCGGGGTTGCGTCATAAAGCGCGCGCATCGACGGGCCGCCCGCCAGATAGAACACCGCCAGCGCCCCCGGCGCGATCAGCCCCAGCGCAAGCGCCGGGGCGCGGATCGACCAGACCGCAAGGATCACCCCCGCGCTCACCGCGAAGGCCAGCAGCGCCGAAGGGATGGGGACGAAAAACCCGCGCAGCGCCGCCTCGGGGATCAGCCCGCTCGCCGCCGCCAGCGCCGCCAGCGCCATGAGCGCCACGGGGATCAGCGCGATGGCGCGCCACGGCTTCGCCACCGCGCCGCCGACCTGCCGCGCGACCAGCGCCGCGACAATCGCGATCTCCGGCAGCAGGTAATGCGGCTGTTTGCCGCTGATCGCCGAAAAGATCGCCAGCGCGGCGACAAGCTGGACGGCGCAGAACCGCGCGCCCTCGTCGGCCCACAGCGCCCTCGGCGTGAACGCGCGCAGCAGCGGCGACCAGCCCCAGGGCCAGACAAACAGCGGGATCAGCGCGAGAAAGAACCAGAATGGCTGACGATGGGCGAAGGAATCCACCATCCGCCCCGCGCTCTGCCCCCACAGCACCTGATCGCGATACTCCGGCCCGCCGTTCAGGATCGCCGGGACCAGCCACAGCGCGGTCAGCGCCAGCCCGGTCAGCACGCCAACGCCGACGCCGCCATACCAGCGCCCCGGCGCGGGCCGCGTCGCGCGCTCGGCCCATAGCGGCATCAGCAAAGCCACCGGCAGCGTGTGCACCAGAATGACCGGGCCCTTGCTGAGCACGCCCAGCGCCAGCGCCGCGCCGAACCCCAGCCACGCCGCCCTGCCCCCGCCCCGTCGCGCCCAGACCAGCGCCAGCAGCGCCAGCAGCGTCGCCGCCGTCAGCATGGCGTCAAACGTGGTCAGCGAGGCGAACACCAGAAACGCGCCCGTGGTCGCCAGCACCCAGGGCGCCATCGCGGCGGCGTCGCGCGCCTCAGGCCACAGCGCCCGCGACAGCCGCCAGACCAGCAGCAGCGACGCAAGGCCGAACCCGGGCGCCACCAGCCGCGCCGCGACGCCGGACACCTCGCCCCACGCCGCCCAGACGAGGTTGATGAGCCAGAACAACAGCGGCGGCTTGTGGCTATAGACCGCGCCGTTCAGATGCGGGGTGAGATAGTCGCCGCCGCGCCACATCTCCCACGCCACCGCCAGATAGCGCGTCTCGTCCACCGGCAGCGCCGGGCGCACCATCACGCCCACGAACGCCGCGCCGCCCAGCGCGACCAGCGCCGCCAGAATGACGCCCGAGCGGCGCGCGGCGCCCATCGCGCTCATGACAGCGTCTCCACTTCGGGCGCCGGCGCGGCGGCGGCCTTGCCGGATTTACGGATCAGCGCAAGGTTGCGGGCATAGACCAGCAGACCAAACCCCTGCCCCGCGATGAACACCGGGTCCTCGCGCCACAGCGCATAGGCGAACAGCGTCACGCCGCCCGCCAGGCTCAGCCACCAGAACGCCAGCGGCACCACGCTTGCGCGCTTCCTCTCGCTGGCGATCCATTGCACCAGAAACCGCGCCGAAAACAGCGCCTGCCCCAGAAACCCGATGGCGATCCAGATGGTTGCGGACATCATGACGCTCCCCTCGTCACCGCGCGCCGGGCGCGCGGAACGATCAGCCTTCAGCGGCTGCGCTGCGTGACGCCATACAATCCGGCGCCGTCAAGAGCAACGCCACTGATCATGCGCCAGCCACAGACAGCGGCGGCACAATCTGAGCGGGCGCCGACGGCGGCGGCAGAATCTGAGCGTGCGCCGATAGCGACGCCAGGGCTTCAGCCGCCGGCGGCGGCGATGGCGGGGAGGATCTTTTTCTCCAGATCGCTGTTCTGGATCGGGCCGACGTGCTTGTAGACGATCTCACCCGCGCCGTTGATCACGAATGTCTCCGGCACGCCATAGACGCCCCATTCCACACCCGCGCGCCCGGTCTTGTCCACGCCAATCAGCGCATAGGGGTCGCCGAGGTCGCCCAGAAAGCGCCGCGCGTTGGCGGGCTCGTCGCGATAGTTGACGCCGTGCACCGTGACCCCGCGCGCCTTCAGCGCCATCAGGAACGGATGCTCCACCCGGCACGGCCCGCACCAGCTGGCCCAGACGTTGACCAGCTTGACCCCCGGCGCGGTCAGCGCGGCGTGGTCGAGCGGCGGCTGGCCCTCGTTCAGCGGCGGCAGCGTCATCACCGGCGCGGCGCGGCCGATCATGGTGGAGGGCAGCGTGTTGCGCTGATAGCCGAACATCGTGGTGGCGATCAGGTAACCCGCCAGCATCGCCGCCAGCGCCAGAAAGATCGCCAGCGGAATGAACCGCCCCCAGCCGCCGCCGGTCTTGCCGTCTGTCGTGTCGCTCATCGCCGCTCCTCGCCATAGCGGCGCGGCTCCAGCGCCTCAAGCTCCCGCCGGGCGCGGCGCGAGGCGATCATGCTGAACGCGGCCAGCGCGCCCAGCACCACCACCGTCACCGCGTAGGCCGCGATCACATAGCCCCAGTGCGCGCCGACCTCCAGCATCACGCGGCCTCCTGCGCCGCACGCGCCATGCGCAGCGCCCGGGCGCGGCGCAGGCGGATCTCGGTGCGCGCGCGCAGCAGCACCAGCGCGATGAAGAAGGCGTAATAGCCCGCGATGGTCGCCAGCAGCGGCCAGAAGAACACCGGCGCCACGTTCGTCTCCATGTCCAGCGACAGCGATGCGGGCTGATGCAGGGTCTGGTCGCCGAAAATCTCGACCGCATAGCGCGACAGGAAGGCGAAAACCACGCCGGTCAGGCACAGCACCGCCGACAGGTCCGCCGCCTTGTCGGGATCATCAATCGCCGCCCACAGGCCGATATAGCCAAGGTAGAAGAACAGCATGATCAGGATCGAGGTCAGCTTGGGGTCCCAGACCCACCAGGTTCCCCAGGTCGGCTGTCCCCAGATCGCGCCGGTCACGATCGCCGCCAGCGTCAGCCCGGCGCCGATGGGCGCGGCGGCCTTGGCGACCAGAAACGACACGTGGTGGCGGCGCACGATGCCGATCACCGAGGCGACCGCCATGATGAAATAGATGTTGATCGCCATCATCGCGGCCGGAACATGCACATACATGATGCGCACCGTCTCACCCTGTTGATAGTCGGCGGGCGTGAAGAACAGCCCCCAGACCGCGCCGCCGACGATCAGCAGCGCGGCGAGACCCGCCGCCCACGGCAGGATCGCGCCCGACAGGCGCATGAATTCGGCAGGGTTCGCGTATCGCCAGATCGACATGGCGTTTCATCTAGCGAGCCGCAGGGCGTTCGGCAACCGCGCGTCTCAGCGCATGTTGACGCGCAGGGCGGCCGCTGCGGCGAACGGCCCCAGCGCCGCGCTCAGCAGCGTGGCCGCCCCCAGTAGCATCAGCGGCGGCGCCGGGTCCAGCCCCACCGCCGCCCGCTCCACCACCCGCGCGCCCAGCACCAGCGCGGGCAGATACAGCGGCAGCACCAGCAGCGACAGCAACAGCCCACCGCGCCGCACCCCCACCGTCAGCGCCGCGCCCACCGCGCCGATCAGGCTGAGGCCCGGCGTGCCCACCGCCAGCGCCGCCATCATCGGCCAGAACGCCGCCCCCGGCAGGTTCAGCGTGATCGCCAGCACCGGCGCGGCGGCGATCAGCGGCAGGCCGGTGGTGATCCAATGCGCGCCCGCCTTCACCGCCGCCACCGCCTCCAGCGGCAGGGGCGACAGCGCCAGCAGATCGAGCGAGCCGTCCTCGAAATCCGCCTGGAACAGCCGGTCGAGCGACAACAGGCACGCCAGCAGCGCCGACACCCAGACCACGCCGCCCGCGATGCGGCCCAGCGTGTCGGCGTCCTGCCCCACGCCCAGCGGCGTCAGCGTCGCGACCAGCAGGAAAAACGCCACCCCCATCGCGCCGCCGCCGCCGATGCGCAGCGCCAGCGCGACATCGCGCCGCAACAGCGCCCATGCGCCCTTCATGCCGCGCCCCTCACGACCACGCCTCGCCGAGAAACGGGTCGTCGGCGGCGGGCGCGGCGGCCTGTGGCGGCGCCATCTCGATGCGCGGGCCGCCCTCCAGCCCCAGCGGCGCATGGGTGGCGGCGATGGCCAGCCCGCCCCGCGCGAGATGCGCGCGCACCACGTCGGCGAACACCGCGACCGAGGCGGCGTCGAGCGACACGGTCGGCTCGTCCAGCAGCCACAGCCGCCGCCCGGCCACCAGCAGCCGCGCCAGCCCCAGCCGCCGCTTCTGCCCGGCGGAGCAATAGGCGGCGGGCAGGTCGGCGATGCGGCTGAGGCCAAAAGTCTCCAGCGCCGCCGCCACGCCGCCGCCGCCGTAAAGCCGCGCCCAGAGCGCAAGGTTGTCGGCGACGCCGAGTTGCGGCTTCACCGCGTCAAGGTGGCCCGCATAGGCGACCTGCTCCTGAAACGCCTCGCGCTCGGCGCCCAGCGACGCAGCACCCAGCCGCGCCGCGCCCGCCTGCGGCGGGATCAGCCCGGCCAGCACCCGCAGCAGGCTCGACTTGCCCGCGCCGTTCGGCCCGGTCAGCAGCGCCGCCTCGCCCGCGCGCACGATGAAGCCGACGCCCGCGAACACGCGGCGCCCCGCGCGCGCGCAGGCGAGATTCTCGACCACCAATTCCATCGCGCCGTCATAGCGGCGGCGGCGGCGGGGCGAAAGCGTTCACGGCGGCTCACGCGCCGGTCACGTTCGCTTGACGCAACGTAAGGTGGTATGATGTTGAAAGGGCACGCAAGGCTGCGTGTCCTGATCCAAGGGAGGATGCCATGGCCGACAAGAAACGCCGCCACGAAGCCGCCGATCCGCAGCAGGAGAGCCCGAACGATCCGATCTTCGTGCCGGATCTCTCGAAAATCCCCGGTCTCGCCGAGAAGGGAAAGTTCGAGCGCGCCGTCGCAGGCGAGATGGACTTCCACGACCTCTATGAATCGATCTGCGGCGTCACCGACGACAGCCAGGACGTCGAGATGTATGACGGGTCGCTGGGCGTCACGCAGGCGTTCGTGACCACGCATCAGCGCCCGGTGGGCGTGCTGCGCTGGAACAGCAACCTCGCCTCGATCTACAGCAACCCCGGCAACGTGGCGGGCGTGCGCTGGTGCACCGGCACGCTGATCGCCGACGATCTGTTCCTCACCGCCGGCCATTGCTTCGACCAGACCGGCGGCGGCTGGAACCGCCCGCGCGTCAACGGCACCACCAACATCATCCCGCCGGGCGAGATCGCCACCAACATGAGCGTGGAGTTCGACTATCAGCGCAACGCGGCCGGCGTGCTCAAGACGCCGGTCTCGGTGGCGGTGGTCGAGCTGGTGGAATACCGCCTCGGCGGGCTGGATTTCGCCATCGCCCGGCTGGCGGGCGCGCCCGGCCAGACCTGGGGCGTGACGCGGCTGGCCTCGATCGACGCCAACGTGGGCGACATGCTGTGCATCATCCAGCATCCGGCCGGCAACCCCAAGCGCATCGAGGCCGGGCCGCTCACCAGCTTCGACGGCGACCGCATCCGCTACAACAACATCGACACGCTGGGCGGCAGCTCCGGCTCAGGAATCCTGCGCGCGCTCGACGGCTGTCTGGTGGGCGTGCACACCAACGGCGGCTGCAACGCGGCGATGACCGGATCGAACTTCGGCGTGCGCGTCGCGCGGCTGCTGGAGGTCAGCCCGACGCTCCAGAGCCTGCCCAAGCACACCAACCCGTCGCTCGACCGCATCGTGACGGCGATCGTTCCCGACCGGGTGACCACCGTGCTGCGCGACCGGCCCACCACGGCGCTGGCGGATCGGGTGACGACCGTGCTGCGCGACCGGCCGACCTCACTGCTCGCCGACCGCTTCACCCTGCCCAACCGCGATTTCCGCACCTCGCCGCTGGGCGACGTGCGCGGCACGCCGAACAAGGCGCTGGACGACCGCAAGTTCGGCGCGCTCGACAAGCAGTTCTCCGACCGCAAGACGCCGGGGCTGGACGCGCAATTCGACCCTGCAGGCGGGGCGGTTATCAACCCGGCGGTCAATCCGGCGGCGGCGTTCGGCGGCGGCGTTCAGCCTTTCGTGCTCGCAACGCCGCACCATGCTGCGGTTGAGGGCGGCGAAGCCGTCGAGGCGGAGGCGGAGGCCTATGAGGAGGCGCTGGCCCGCCTTGAGATCGCGATGGAGGTGCTGGGCGAGCAGCTTGCGCAGATGCAGGCCGAGCACGAGGCGCTGGCGGCGGAATACAGCCAGATGATGGGTCAGTAACCCGTCGTGGGCGGCGCGCCCGTGCGGGCGCGCCGTTTCAGCCCCTTCATCCCGCCCACAGGAGACCCCCATGATCTTCATCATCTCAGGCCATGAGGACGTGCACGCGCAAGCCGTGCTCGCCGCGCTGGCGCGCGACGGCGCCGACGCCGCCGTGATCGACCTGCGCGCCTTTCCCCGCGACGCCGCGCTCACCCTCGGCTTCGGCGGCGAGGACGACGCGCGCACGCTGACGGTGGGCGGCCAGACGCACGACCTGCGCACGGTGCGCGCCGTCTGGTGGCGCAGGCCGCAGCCCTATGGCGTCGATCCGGCGATCACCGACCCCGCCGCGCATAATTTCGTGGTGCATGAATGCCATGAGGCCGTCGAGGGCCTGTGGCGCAGTCTCGACGCGACATGGATCAACGACCCCGCCCGCGACGACGCCGCCGCGCGAAAAGTATGGCAACTCGACGTGGCGCGCGCCTGCGGCCTAAGCATCCCGCGCACGCTGGTCACCAACGACCCCGCCCGCGCCCGCGCCTTCGCGGAAGGTCTCGGGGTGGAGCGCACCATCTACAAGGCGTTCCAGGGATCGGAGGACGCATGGCGCGAGACGCGGCTGCTCAAGCCGGGCGAGCTGGACCAGATCGACCTCGTGCGCCACGCGCCGGTGATCTTTCAGGAATACGTGCCCGCCGACGCCGACCTGCGGGTGACCATCGTCGGCGACCGCGTTTTCCCCGCCGCGATCCAGAGCCGCGAGGACGCCTATGCGGTGGATTTCCGCATGGACATGGGCGGCGCGCGGATCGCGCCCTGCGCCCTGCCCGCCCCGGTCGAGACCGGCCTGCGCCGCCTGATGGCGCGGCTCGGCCTTGTCTATGGCGCGATAGACCTGCGCCGCACGCCGGAGGGAGAGCACGTCTTTCTCGAGATCAACCCGGCAGGGCAATGGCTGTTTGTCGAGGACCATACCGGCCAGCTCATCGCGCAGGCGCTGGCGGCCCAGCTTTCAGCGGCGGATCGCACGCAAACCGCAGGCCGCGCCGCCGCGTGACGGCGCAGCGCGGTTCGCCTCAGTTCAGCCGGGAGGCGACCTCGCCGATGGCGGCGTCGATGCGCGCGTTGGCGGCGTCGGGCGTCAGCGAGGCGCGGATCACGTCGGTCGCCGCCGCCGTCGCCACCGCGACCGCCCGATCCTTGACGTCGCGCATCGCGGCACTCTCGGCGGCGGCGATCTGGTCGGTGGCGGCGCGCAGGCGGCGCTCGATGGAGCGCGCCAGCTCCTTTTTCGCCTCCTCCGCCGCGATGGCCGCGTCCTGCCTGGCGCGGGTCACGATCTCCTCGGCGAGGCCCTCGACCTCCTTGTGGCGCCGCTCGAAACCGGCGAGCAGGGTCTGCGCCTCCTCGCGCAGCCGCTTGGCGTCTTCAAGCTCGGTGCGGATACGCTCGGCCCGCGCGTCGAGCGCGTTGAGGATGAAGGTGTGGACGTTGTAGCGCCACAGAATCGCGAAGAACAGAACGAAGCTGATCGCGACTACGATATAGGTGTCATAGAGGAACGCCATGCCGCTCTCCTAATGTTGCAGACGCGCGGCGACAGCGTCGCGCACCGCGTCCGGCGCGGCGGCGCCCGGCGTGAACGCCTCCACCATCGCGGCGGCGACGTCTTGCGCCACCGCTTCGACATTGGCCAGCGCGCTGTCGCGGATCTCGCCGATCCGCTTTTCCGATTCGGCGGCGCGCGCGGCGATCTCGGCGTCGGCCTTGGCGATGGCGGCGTCGAGCACCTTTTGCACGTCGGCGCGGGCGGCGGCGGCGATCTCCTGCGCCTTGGCCTTGGCGGCGGCCAGCGCGGCGTCGTAATCCTTCTCGGCCTGCAGCGCGCGGCGCCGGAATTCTGCGGCGCGGTCCAGATCGTCCTCGATGGCGTCGTGCCGCTCCTCGATCGCCGAGGCGATGCGCGGCAGCGCGATACGGCTGAGGATGAAATACAGCGTCACCAAGGCGACAATCAGCCAGAAGATCTGGCTGGGGAATGTCGCGAAATCGAGCTGCGGCATACCGATCGACGCGGCTTCGCCGCCGTGGGCTGGTTCAGCCATGACGTTCTCCAGAAACCTCGGGCGCCGCGCGCACGCCGCGCGGCATGGCCGCCGCGCATCTCACGCGGCGGCGCATCGGTCAGGCGAAATCAGACTGCAAACAGCAGCAGCATCGCGACGACGAGGCCGAAGATGCCGAGGGCTTCGGCGAACGCCATGCCGATGAACAGCGTGGCGGTCTGCTCCTTGGCGGCGGCCGGGTTGCGCAGGGCGCCGGCGAGGAAGTTGCCGGCGACATGGCCGACACCGATGCCCGCGCCCGCCATGGCGAGACAGGCCAGACCGGCGCCGATGTACTTGCCGAGGGCGGCTGCGGCTGCGAGTTCCATGAGATGCTCCTTGAAGGAAGGGGTAAGGAAGGGAGAGAGGGTGGAGAGGCGGGCGCGACCCGTCAGTGCATGTGCAAGGCGTCGTTGAGATAGACGACGGTCAGGATCGCGAAGACATAGGCCTGGATGCCGGCCACGAGAAATTCGAACGCCGTCAGCCCGACCATGGCGGCGACCGGGATCACCCCGAACACGCCCAGCACGCCGACAAAGCCCGCGAATACCTTCAACACCGCGTGGCCCGCCAGCATGTTGGCGCCAAGACGGATCGAGTGGCTGACGGGACGCACGAAATACGAGATCAGCTCGATGATCATCAGCACCGGGCGCAGCGCGGGCGGCGCGTCCTTGGGCCAGAAGAAGCCGAAGAAATGCGTCCCGTGCTTGATGAAGCCGATGGCGGTCACGGTGATGAACACCGACAGCGCCAGGAACCCGGTCACCGCGATGTGGCTGGTGACGGTGAAGGCGTAGGGCACCATGCCGATCATGTTCGAGAACAGCACGAACAGGAACAGGGTGAAGATGTAGGGGAAATACTTCATCCCCTCCTCGCCCGCGATGTCGGTGACCATCTGGCGCACGAAGCCGTAGATCATCTCGCCCACGGATTGCAGCCGCGTCGGCACATGGTTGCGACCGGGAGAAGCGCCCAGCAGCAGCAGCGAGATCGCCGCGACCACGATCGCCATCCACAGCGTCGCGTTGGTGATGGAAAACAGCCCGATCTCGCCGCCGAACAGCGGCTTGACCAGAAACTGGCTCATCGGGTCGATGTGCATTTCGCCGGGAGCGCCTGCCACGTTCTCAGCCCCTCGTCCTGTCGCCGCCTGCGGCGGGTTTTGTTGCGTCGCCGCCTGCGGCGGGTAATCTCTCTTCGCCGCCTGCAGCGGATCGTGCTCCGTCGCCGCCTGCGGCGGCCTCAAGCGCGCCGCGGCGCGTCACCTCGTCGCCAGAGCGGATCATCACGCGCACCCCGGCCGCAAAGCCGAGCAGCGTGAAGAGGATGAGGAACAGCGGCAGCATGCCGGTCACGCTGTCCAGTCCCCACCCGATCGCCGCCCCGAGCAGGACGCCGACCACCAGCTCCGTCACCATCCGCCACGCAAGCGAGGCGGCGTTGAACTTGTCGGCGCCCGCGCTGCGCTTTGGCGCGCGCGCGGCGCGCAGCGCGGCGATGTCGGCCTCCAGCGCGACCAGCCGATCCTTTTCAGTATCGGCGACCATGCGTCATCCCCATCGGCGCTGCGTCGGCCCCGTTGAAAGTCGGCGCAACTTACGGAGGGCGCCGCAGTGCGTCAAGCGCGCAAACCCGGTCATGCGCGGTCATTCCGCCCCAGCCGGCGCCCTCAGCCCGCCATCTCCGCCGCCAGCGCCAGATCGACCGAGACCAGCTGGCTCACCCCCGGCTCGACCATGGTGACGCCGAACAGCCGATCCATCCGGCTCATGGTCACCGCGTGGTGGGTGATGACGAGAAATCGCGTATCGGTGCGGCGGGTCATCTCGTCGAGCAGGTCGCAGAATCGCCCCACATTGGCGTCGTCGAGCGGCGCGTCCACCTCGTCGAGCACGCAGATCGGCGAGGGATTGACCAGAAACACCGCGAAGATCAGCGCCAGCGCGGTCAGCGTCTGCTCGCCGCCAGACAACAGCGACAGCGCGGCGAGCTTCTTGCCCGGCGGCATCGCCATGATCTCCAGCCCCGCCTCCAGCGGATCGTCGCTCTCCACCAGCGCCAATTGCGCCTCGCCGCCGTTGAACAGATGGGTGAACAGCTCGCGGAAGGTGGCGTTGACCGCGTCGAACGCCGCCAGCAGCCGGGCGCGGCCCTCACGGTTCAGCTCCGCGACGCCATGGCGCAGGCGGGCGATGGCGGCCTCCAGATCGTCCTTTTCAGCGGCGAGCTGGGCGCGCTCGGCCTCGACCTCGGCCGCGTCCTGCTCGGCGCGCAGGTTGACCGCGCCCAGCGCCTCGCGCTGGCGGCGCAGGCGCGCGACATCGACCTCCGCCGCCTCCGGCGCGGGAACAGCCTCGGCGCCAAGCTGCGCCAGCGCCGCCGCCGCGCCCTCCGGCGCCGCCTCGACCAGCCGCGCCTCCGCCTCATCCGCGCGCGCGGCCTCGGCCTCCAGCAGCGCCTCGCGCCGGGCGCGCGCCTCGCGCGCCTCCGACGCCGCCCGCTCGGCGGCGCGCTCATCCGCCTCCGCCGCGCGCAGCCGCGCCTCCGCCGCCGCCAGCGCGTCCTCTGCCGCCGCGCGCCGCGCGCCTGCCGCCGATTGCGCCGCGCCCAGCCGCGCCAGCGCCGCCGCCACCGCGCCCGGCTCATCCGCCGCCGTCCCGGCCTCGGCGCGGGCGCGGGCCAGCCGCTGCGCCAGCTCGCCCGCGCGCTTTTCCGCGCTGGCCAGCCGCGCGGCCCAGCTTTCGCGCTCCCTGCCCGCCGCGCCCAGCCGCCGCTCGCGCGCCGCGTCGCGGCGGCGCAATTCCTCGACGGCGGCGCGCGCGGCCAGCATCTCGGCGCGCGCGCTCTCCACCGCGCGGCGCCGCGCGTCGGCCTCGGCCTTCGCCGCCGCCGGATCGCCGGTGGCCGCCAGCGCCGCCGCAGCCGACCGCGCCGCGTCCGTCGCCAGCGCCGCGTCCTCGGCCTTCGCCGCGCGCGCGGCCTCCAGCGTCTCCAGCCGTCCCCGCGCCAGCGACAGCGCCGCGTCGGCCTGATCGGCGGCGCGGGCGCTGGCGGCGGCGTCCTCGTCGGCGCGGCGGCGCGCGGCGCGGGCGCTTGCGTCGGCCTCCGCCGCTTGCGCCAGCGCCGCGCGCGCGGCTTCGTGCGCCTGCGCGGCCTTGGCCGCGCGCGCCTCGGCCTGCGCCAGCGCGGCGCGCAGCGCGTCGAGCCGGTTCTTCTGCGCCAGCCGCGCCGCCGCCGCGCTGGGCGCCGCGCCCGCCCGCAGGCGCAACCCGTCCCAGCGCCACAGATCGCCCTCGCGGCTCACCAGCCGCCAGCCCGGCGCAAGGGCCGCGTGCAGCGCGTCGCCCTGATCCCGCGTCGCCAGCGCGATCCTCGCAAGCCGCCGCGCCAGCAACGGCGGCGCCGTCACATGCGGGCCGAGCGGCTCGCACCCCCGCGGCGCAGGCGCGGCGTCGGCGCAGGGCGCAAGCGCGGTCCAGCCGCCGCCGTCGCCTGCGGCGGGCGGTTGCGCCAGATCGTCGCCCAGCGCGGCGCCCAGCGCGGCCTCATAGCCCGGCGCGGCGCGCACCTGCTCAAGCACCTGCGCGCCAGACCCCGCCGCGCGCGCCAGCAGCTTTTCGACGCCCGCGACCTCGGCGCGCAGCGCCGCCGCTTCGCCGCCCGCCTCCGACGCCGCGCCGCGCGCCTCGGCCTCCGCGCTCTGCGCCTGCGTTCGCGCCGCCTCGGCCTGCGCGCACGACGCATCGGCCCCAGCGGCGGCGGCCTGCGCCGCCCCGGCGCGGGCGCGCGCAGCCCCGGCGGCGTCGGACAGCGCGCCCAACTGCCCCGCCAGCGCTCCGGCGGCGGCGGCCGCCTCGGCGACGGCGCGTTCAGCGCGTTCAGCGGCCGCCCCGGTCTCGGCCTGACGCCGCTCCGCCGCCGCGCGCTGGGCGGCGATGCGCGCGGCGTCGGAGGCGGCGCTCTCCAGCGCGACCTCGCGCTCGGCCAGACGGGCGCTCGCGGCGCGCGCCGTGTCGCCCGCCGTGGCGAGCGCGGCGTCATGGCCCTCGCGTGCGCGGGCGATCTCGGCGATTTCGGCGTCGAGCCGCGCCAGGCTTTCCGCCGCGTCGGCGTTGAGCTGACCCTCGCGCTCGGCGTCGGCCTCAAGCTGAGCGACGCGCTGCGCCGTGGCGCGCGCGGTCTCGGCGGCTCGCGCGGCGCGGGCGTCGAGCTGTTCGCGCTCAAGCGCCAGCCGCTGGACCACAGCGGCGGCGACGGCGGCCTCCTCGCGCAGCGGCGGCGCCGTCGTCTCGGCCGCCTCGCGCGCCCGCGCCGCCGCCGCCGCCGCCGCCTGCGCCGCGCCCGCCGCGCGGGCGGCTTCGGTCAGCGCCGCGTCGGCCCCGGCGCGCGCCGCGTCGGCCTCGCGCCAGCGCGCCACCAGCAGCGCCAGCTCAGCCCGGCGCAGCGCCTCGGCCACCGCGCGATAGCGCTGCGCCTCGCGCGCCTGCCGCGCCAGTTGCCCCAGCCGCGCCTGCAGCGCGTCGAGCACCTCATCGACGCGGGTGAGGTTGCGCGCGGCGGCGTCGAGCTTGAGCTCGGCCTCGTGACGACGCTGGTGCAGGCCCGAGACCCCCGCCGCCTCCTCCAGAATCGCCCGCCGCGCGACCGGCTTGGCGTTCACCAGCTCCGAGATCCGCCCCTGGCGCACCAGCGCGGGCGAGTGCGCGCCGGTCGCGGCGTCGGCGAACAGCATCCGCACGTCGCGGGCGCGCACCTCACGCCCGTTCATGCGATAGGCCGAGCCCGCGTCGCGCGCGATCCGCCGCGCCACCTCGATCTGATCGGCGTCGTTGAAGCCCACCGGCGCGTGGCGGGCGGAATTGTCCAGCGTCAGCGCCACTTCGGCGAAGGCGCGCGCGGGTCGGGTGGCGGCGCCGGCGAAGATCACGTCCTCCATGTCGCCGCCGCGCATCGCCTTGGCCGAGCTTTCGCCCATCACCCAGCGAATCGCCTCAAGCAGGTTGGACTTGCCGCAGCCGTTCGGCCCCACCACCCCGGTCAGCCCGGACGCGATGGGGATCTCCGTGGCGTCCACGAAGCTCTTGAAGCCCTGAAGCCTTAGCCTGACGAACCTCACGCAGCGCCGCCCTCGCCCAGTTCAACCGCAGGGTGCGCGGCGGCGCGCCGCCTGTCAACGCGGCGCGCGCAGATGTGGCGGGTGTGGCGCGTCATGACCCCAGATGTTGCGCCGATCAGAGGTGCTTGTCGATCAGCGCCGAGAACGCCGCCGCGCTCATCGCGCCGGTCGCCGTCTCGCCGTTGATGATGAAGGTCGGGGTGGAGCGCACGTTGTCCGCCGTGGCGTTGGCCTGATAGTCGGCGACCAGACGGTTCAGCAGCGCCTCGTCGGTGAGGCACGCCTGCATCCGCTCGGCGGGCAGGCCGCCCAGCCGCCCGATGCGCTGCAATTCACCCACGATGTCGTCGCTGCGCGCCCATTCCTTCTGCTTGCCGAACAGTTGGGTCAGATAGCCGAAGAACGGCCCCTCGCCGCCGCAGCGCGCGATCATCGACGCCCACAGCCCGTACTGGTCGAAATACACGTCGCGAAAGATGAACCGCACCTTGCCGGTATCGACATAGTTCTGCCGGATCGTCGGCCAGGTGTCATTGTGGAAGCTGGCGCAATGCGGGCAGGTCAGCGAGGCGTATTCAATCACCGTGACCGGCGCGTTCGGATCGCCCAGCGCCATGTCGCCCACCGCATAGCCCTTGGCGGCGAGGTCGTCCTCCGAAGCCCATGCGGGCGCGGAAAGCGCGGCCAGCGCAAGCGCGGCGAAGGATCGGCGGCTGAGGGTGGTGCGGATCATGGGCGTCATCTCCTCAAGGATGCGGCGCGGGCCGCTTTTCGGCGGATGTTGGCCTCCAGCCGCGCCAGCGCGGCGCGCAGACCGTCGTCCTGCACCTGCGATATATCGGGCGAGGCCGGGCTGTCGAGCGGCGGCGGGCCGTCGAAGGCCGCCTGCGCCTCGGAAAAGCCGTCTCCGCCGCCCGCGCCCGCCGCGATCTGCACCACCTTGACGCGCGAGATCGCGCGGTAGCCATAGACCTGATTGACGCGCTCGATGATCTGCGGCGCCATGTGCGCCACCTCGGTCGCCTGCGCGCCGTCCGCCGCCAGCACCAGCGTCGCGCCAAGCCCTGCGTCCTTGCCGCGATAGCTGACCTTCACCGGGCGGCAGGCCTGCGCGAACTCTGCGCCCGCCACGGTGGGCCAGTCGGTCAGCAGGCGGTGCTCGGCGAAGCCGCGCTGCGCGCCTGCGGCGCGGGTCAGCGGCGCCGCGATCACGCTGGCGCGGGCGAATCCGCGCATCCGGCGCTTGCCGCCAGCGCCGGGCGCGCCATGCTGCGCCGTCATGATGCAGAATCCTTGTCCATCGCCCGCCATTGTGCCCGCGCCGCGCTGTCGCGTCGAGCGCGGCGGCGTGTCCGCATGACCGGCCCCGACCCCGCCGCGCTGCTGGCGTGGTATGACCGCGCGGCGCGCCGCCTGCCTTGGCGCACCAGCCCTGCGGCGCGCGCGGCGGGCGCCCTGCCCGACCCCTATCACGTCTGGCTGTCGGAGATCATGCTGCAGCAGACCACCGTCGCCACGGTCGGCCCGTATTTCGCCCGCTTCAGCGCGCGCTGGCCGACCGTGCAGGCGCTGGCGGCGGCGCCGCGCGAGGATGTGCTGGCGGAATGGGCGGGGCTTGGATACTACGCCCGCGCCCGCAACCTGCACGCCTGCGCGCAGGCGGTGGCGGCGCTGGGGGCGTTTCCCGACACGGAGGACGCCCTGCGCGCCCTGCCCGGCGTCGGCGCCTACACCGCCGCCGCCATCGCCGCCATCGCCTTCGACCGCGCGGCGGTGGTGGTGGACGGCAATGTCGAGCGGGTGGTCGCGCGGCTTTTCGCGATCGAGACGCCGCTGCCCGACGCCAAGCCCGCGATCCGCGCCCACGCCGCGCGCCTGACGCCCCCTGCGCGCCCCGGCGATTTCGCGCAGGCCATGATGGACCTCGGCGCCACGCTCTGCACGCCGCGCCGCCCGGCCTGCGCGCTGTGCCCGTGGCGCGACGCCTGCGCCGCGCGCGCGGGCGGCGCGCCCGAGGAACTGCCGCGCAAGCGCCCGAAAGCCGCCAAGCCGCACCGGCGCGGCGCCGCCTTCGTGGCGCTGCGCGGCGACGGCGCGGTGCTGGTCGAGACCCGCCCCGACGCGGGCCTGCTGGGCGGCATGTCCGGCCCGCCCTGCACCGACTGGACCGAAGCGGGGCCGGACGCCGCCGCGCTGGCCGCCGCCGCGCCGCTGACCGCCGACTGGCGCGACGCGGGCGCCGAGGCGCGCCATGTCTTCACCCATTTCACCCTGACGCTGCGGGTGCTGGTGGCGGACCTGCCGCCGGGCGCAAAAACCTCGCGCGGGCGCTTCGTGGCGCTGGAGCAGGCCCGCAGCGCCGCCCCCACCGCGCTGCGCAAGGCGCTCGACATCGCCGCGCCGCGCAAGCGGTGAAGGGCGCAGAGACGTAGCGTCAGCCCGCCTTGCGCGCCTGCCTGCGCCGCGCGATCTCGAACGCGACGGCGCCCAGCACGGTCGCCACGATCAGGATCAGCCCCAGCGCGTTGACCGCAGGCGTCAGCCCGGTGCGCACCTTGGTCGCGATATACACCGTCAGCGGCGTGTCCAGCCCGCGCACGAACAGCGTGGTGTTGTAGTTCTCGACCGATTGCAGGAACGCGATGAACCCCGCCGCGATCAGCGCGGGGCGCAGGAACGGCAGCAGCACGCGGCGGAACACCATGAATTTCGAGGCGCCGAGGCCCAGCGCCGCCTCCTCCTGCGCGCGGTCGAAGCGTTGCAGCCGCGCCGCCACCATCAGCATCACATAGGCGATCACGAAGCTGGATTGCGCCAGCACGATCAGCACGACGCCGCCGCCCACGCCCAGTTGCCGCCACAGCACCAGCGTCGCGATGCCGATCACCACGCCGGGCGTCAGCAGCGGCGAGACCATCAGCGCATAGAGAAACCCCCGCGCCCGCGCGTTGAGACTGGTCAGCACCAGCGCCGCCGCCGTGCCCGCCGGCAGCGCCACCGCCACCACCCCCGCCGCCACGATCATCGACGTGCCGAGCGAGCGCCACATGGCGCGGTCCGCCCAGAGTTCCTCGAACCACTTCAGCGTTGTACCGCGCCACGGCGTAACGGTGGGAAACCGGCTGTCGTTGAAGGTCGCCGCGCCCATGATCGCCAGCGGCGCGAACAGATACACGAAGAAGGCGAGCAGGTAGAGCGCGAACAGCGCGCGCGGGATCAGCGCCGCGCGCATCACTTCGCCACATCCGCGAGGTTCACCCGGAACAGCTTCAGCGTCAGCAGCACCACCGCCAGACACAGAACCAGCAGCACCAGCGCATAGGCCGCGCCCCGGTTCCAGTCGCCGCCCTCGAAGAACCAGTTGTAGATGATCTCGGTGAACCAGCGGCTGCCGGGCGACCCCAGCAGCGACGGCGCCACATAGCTGCCCGCCGCCAGCATGAAGGTGAACACGCAGCCGGTGGCGACGCCCGCCTTGGCGTGCGGGATCACGATG
>CAZRFB010000230.1:0-1720 GCA_964599185.1 uncultured Rhodobacterales bacterium
GGTTAAGTGGTGCCCAGGGGCGGATTTGAACCACCGACACGCGGATTTTCAGTCCGCTGCTCTACCAACTGAGCTACCTGGGCGCCGGATCGTGGGGCCTGAGCCCCTGCCGGTGCAAAGCGTCTAGCATCGCCGGTGAAGCTCTGTCCAGACCCCTCGCGGGGCTTCAGCCGCCCAATGCCGCGCGCAGCACGGCGGCGAGGCGGTCGGGCGACAGCATGACCGGCGCGCCCTGCATCGAGGAGGATTTCATCGCCTCCGCCGCGATCTCAGCCGCCGTCTCGGGCGCCAGGCCCAGCGGCGGCAGGCCCTCGGCGTCGATGAAGCGGCGCAGCGTGGCGAAGGCGTCGGGCGCGTCGCCGCCCAGCGCGGCGGCGATCCAGCCGCGCACCTCGGCGAAGCGGGCGCGCGCCGGGTGGATTTCTGGCAGCGCCGCCTCGGTCGCCGCCAGCGCCATGGGCGCCAGCCGCCCGCAGATCGCGCCATGCGCGGTGTCGGAGCGCCCGCCGATCACCCCCGCCAGCCCGTGCACCGCGCCCAGCCGCGCGTTGGCCAGCGCCAGCCCGCCGCACAGGCTGGTGAACGCCATGTCGGCGCGGGCGGCCGCATCCGCGCCATCCGCCAGCAGGCGGGGCAGGGCGGCCAGCCCGCGCGGGATCGCGTCGCGGCATAGCGCGTCGGTCAGCGGGTTGGAAAAACGCGAGACATAAGGCTCGATCACCTGCACGATCGCGTCGAGGCCCGAGGCCAGCGCCACCGCGCGCGGCAGGCCGCGCAGCAAATCGGGGTCCACCAGCGCCACTTTCGGCAACAGCCGCGCGTCGCGCAAGCTGACCTTGCGGCGATGCTCGGGCGCGCCCAGCACGGCGTTGCGCGTCACCTCGGCGCCGGTGCCTGCGGTGGTGGGGATCGCGATCAGCGGCGGGGGGACTTGCGTCAGCGGCAGGCCCTTGCCGACCACCTCCAGATGGTCGAGCGGGTCGCCCGGCTCGCGCAACAGCCCCGCCACCGCCTTGCCCAGATCCAGCGCCGCGCCGCCGCCGATGGCGATCACCACGTCGGCGGCGAAATCGCGCGCCGCAGCGACGGCGGCGAGAGCGTCGGCGACCAGCGGCTCGCGCGGCGTCGGCCAGAGCGCGACCGCCAGCCCCTCCGCCGCCAGCCCCTCGGTCAGCCACGCCGCGCGCGCGGGCGCGGCGCCGGTCACCACGAACGCCCGGGCGCCGAACCCGCGCGCCAGCCCCGGCGCCTGCGCGCTTGCGCCCGCGCCGAAAACGATCTGCGCGGCGGTGGCGAAGCTGAAGGGCGTCATGCGCTCAGCGTCCGGCGCACCGCGTCCTTCCAGCCCGCGACCTTGGCCTCGCGGGTGGCCGCGTCCATGGTCGGCGAGAATCTGCGGTCGAGCGCCCAGGCTTTCGCAAATTCGGCCTGGCCCGGATAGACCCCGGCCTGCATCCCCGCCAGCCACGCCGCGCCCATCGCGGTCGTCTCCGCCACCGTGGGGCGATCGACGGGGGCGCCGAGGATGTCGGCGAGAAACTGCATCCCCCAGTCGCTGGCGGTCATGCCGCCGTCCACCCGCAGCACCACGTCGCGCGCGTCGGGGTAGTCGGCGATCATCGCCTGCAACAGATCGCGCGTCTGATAGCCGACGCTCTCCAGCGCCGCGCGCGCCAGCTCCGCCGGGCCGGTGGCGCGGGTCAGGCCGAAGATCGCGCCG
>CAZRFB010000231.1:0-7152 GCA_964599185.1 uncultured Rhodobacterales bacterium
CCGACATCGAGCACGGCAAGCTCAACATCAAGTCGCCGCTGGCGCGCGCGCTGATCGGCAAGGCGGCGGGCGACAGCGTGGAGGTGATGACGCCGGGCGGCGGGCGCTGCTACGAGGTGCTGACCATCGCCTACGTCTGAGGCCCGCGATGCGCGCGCCCGGGCGCAAGACCCCCGACTTCGCGACGCTGGCGGCAGGCGTCGCGAGCGCGCTGTGGCTCGCGGCGGTCGGCGCCTATGCGCTGGGCCTGTTCTCGGGCGGCGCCGGGGCGCAACCGGGCGCGCATCCCGGCGCGCATCCCGGCGCCTTGTCCGTGGCGCTGGTGCTGCTGGCGGGCGCCGTCCCCGTGGCGCTGTTTCTGGCGATGGGCGCGCTGGCGCGCCGGGCCGGGGCGCTGGGCGACGAGGTCGCCGCGCTGCGCGCCGCGCTGGGGGCGCGGGAGGGAACCGGGGTGGAGAACGGCCTCACCCCCGCCATGGCGCGCACCGCCACCGAAGCCGCGCGCGCGGCGGCGGCGGAGACGGCGAAGGCGCTGAGCGCGCGGCTCGACCGCATCGAGGCCGCGCTGGGCGAGACGCGCGAGGGCGTGGCGGCGATCTGCGCGCTGGCGGGCCGCGAGGCCAGCGGCGCGCGCGCGGCCAAGAAGACCGAACCGCAGCGCCCCGAGGCGGCGGTCGGCCAGCCCGCGCTGCCGTTCAGCGAGCCGTCCGAGCGCCCTTCCGCCCAGCCGATCGCCTGGGCCGACATCGTGCGCGCGCTGGACTTTCCCCGCTCCGACCAGGACGCCGAAGGGTTCGCCGCCATGCGCGCCGCGCTGCGCGACCCCGAGATGGCCAAGGCGCTGCAGGCGGCGGAGGACGTGCTGACCATCCTGGCCGCCGACGGGCTGCACATGGAGGATCTGCGGCCCGACCCCGCCTCGCTGCCCGCGTGGCGCGCCTACGCCGAGGGCGCGCGCGGCGCGGCGGCGGCGGCGATCGGCGGGGTGCGCGACCCGGCGGCGGTCGAGGCCGCCCATGCCCGGATGCGCCGCGACCCGATCTTCCGCGACGCGGGCCTGGTGTTCGTGCGCCGCTGGAACGGCGTGGTGGCGCGGGTGTTTCGCGAACTGGGCGACGACCCGGTGATGCTGGAGATCGCCGACACCCGCTCCGGCCGCGCCTTCATGCTGGTGGCGCGCGCCATGGGGGCGTTCGACTGAGGGCGAGAAGATTGGCTAGGCGAGCCCTTTCAACTTCTTGTCTATCCGCTTGATCTGGCTATCCCAGTCGTCCGCCCAGCCCTGCGACTTAGCCTGCTCACAGAGCGCCCGAGCAGCCTGCAAATTTCCTCGCTTCTCTTCGATTATCCTTAGCTGTCTATAGCCAGCATGCGCGGGGACAGATTGCCAGCCTCCATCCGCCCTGAACATATCAGCGACGACTTGCGCCATACTAATTTGGTTCTCAAAACTCTTGATAGCCTCATCCAACGCATGCGCGTCAATATCGCGCCAACGATAGAAAAATTCCCCTCGCACCTGAAAGTAAAAATGAAATTTGATGCTTATCTTTTCGTGATCTACCAAATTATCAGTGTATTTTATAATTTTATAAGCAATATCTCGTAAATTTTCTTTTTTTAAATAATCTATGATATTTATAATTTGGAATGGGTCATTTGAATCAAAGATACTTTTCGCATCAATATCACCAAGTGGGGAAAAGGACTCATCAATCAAATTACGATCTTTTGTACTCAATATTTGATTCCAAAAACAACTGGTAGCGCGAGGGCTTTTAGAATTTCCAAAAAAAGAAAACACTTTTTACCTCCAAAATAAGACAGCGGCTTAATTTTAGCACACTTTGTGAGATTGTGTGACACTTTCTGAATAAAAACCTTGCATTGGCGCTTCATTAATCAACCACGCGAGACATTGCCGCGCCATCACCGCCAGCCGAACCCCGCCGCCATCGTCTCCACCAGCGCCGTGTGCTCCGCCCGCAGCGCGTCGAGCTTCGCCACAAGGCCCGCGTCGTCCAGCGTGGCGGCGTAGTCCTCGCCGTTCGGCGCGGCCTCCCAGTCGTTGCCGACGAACAGCGCGCGCGCATAGCCCGCCGAGGCGACCCTGACCGGCGCCGCGCCGAACCGCCCCGCCGCCTGCCCCAGCTTCGCGGCGAAGGCCATGTCGTCCAGCCCGCTATAGGGCTGATGGTCGCCGTCGCGCACGTTGAGAAAGATCATGTCGTCGTCGAAGGCGGTGTAGCCGCCGCCAAGCCCTTCATCCACGGCCGCCGCCGCCTCGAAGAACGCCTGCGCCAGATCGGGGGTCAGCGCGCCGTCGTCGAACGCCAGCACCACATAGCCGGTGTCGCCCTCGGCGTCGTCAAGGCGCGAGACCAGCACGCTCCACTGCCGGAACACATAGCCCAGCGCCGACGCCGCGCGGACCGCCTGATCCTCGCTCATCGCCCCGCGCGCCTGCAGCGAGGCGTTGGTCTTGAGCAGGTATCCGCCCGGCGTGAGGTCGGTCTGAACCGCAGCCGCCGCCAGCCCCGCCGCCGCCAGCACGCGCGGCGCCAGATCGTCGAGCGCCGCCTGCGTCAGCGCCGCGCGCTGCTCATAGGTCGCGCCCTCCAGATCAAGCGCCACCTGCGCCGAGGGTATCGCCTCGTAGGACAACAGGTGAACCGGCGTCTCCTGCGCCGCGACGCCGCCCACAGCCCCGCCGAAAATCCCGCCCGCCGCCAAAAGCGCCGCCGCCAGCCGCCGCATCACCCGCATCGCGCATCCCTCTTGTTCACCCTGCGGTGAAATCCTAGCGGCGCCGCATGAAAGCGCCAGCCGTCTTTCGCGCCGCGCGCCGCTCTGCTATGGCGCTCTCGCATCGTTTGCAACAAGGAGCCGCCCCCGATGAAAGCGCGCGTCACCGTCACGCTCAAGCCCGGCGTGCTCGATCCGCAGGGCGCGGCCATCGCTCAGGCGCTGCATGCGCTGGGGTTTGCGGGCGTGCAGGGCGCGCGGCAGGGCAAGCTGATCGAGCTGGATCTGGACGGCGACGACCCGGCGCAGGCGCGCGCGCAGGTGACCGCGATGTGCGAGAAGCTGCTCGCCAACACGGTGATCGAGACCTACGCCGTCGAGATCGTCTGAGGGAGGGCCTGCGCCGATGAACCTCGCACTCAAGGCCGCCGTCGTGGTCTTTCCCGGCGCCAACTGCGACCGCGACCTCGCCTGCGCGCTGCAGGCGGCGGGCGCGCAGGTGTCGATGGTCTGGCACAAGGATACCGACCTGCCTGCGGGGCTGGATCTTGTCGCCCTGCCCGGCGGATTCTCGTTCGGCGACTATCTGCGCTGCGGCGCCATCGCCGCCCGCGCGCCGGTGATGCGGGCGGTGGCCGATTTCGCGGCGCGCGGCGGGCATGTGCTGGGCATTTGCAACGGCTTTCAGGTGCTGGTCGAAACCGGGCTGCTGCCCGGCGCCCTGATGCGCAACGCGGGGCTGAAGTTCGTCTGCCGCGCCGTGGCGCTGGAGGTCGGCGGCGAAAGCGCCTTCACCCGCAGCTACGCCCGCGGCGCCCGCATCCGCCTGCCGGTGGCGCACCACGACGGCTGCTATATCGCGCCGCCCGAGACGCTGGCGGCGCTGCGCGATGAGGACCGGGTTGCGTTCCGCTATGCGCAAGGCGACAACCCCAACGGCTCGATGGACGCCATCGCGGGCGTGCTGTCGGCCAATCGCCGCGTGCTGGGGATGATGCCGCACCCCGAGCGCGCCGCCGATCCGGCGCTGGGAAACACCGACGGCGCGGCGTTGTTCTCGGGGCTGGCGGGGCTGGCGCTCACCGCGCCCTGTTGATGATCGTCACCCCCGCCACGGCGCACAGCACAGCCAGCAGCGTCAGAGGCGCAGGCGCCTCGCCCAGCGCGACATAGCCGCCCAGCACCGCCAGCGCCGGAACCAGCGCCGAGAACGCCGCCGCGCGCGCCGCCCCCAGCGCGCTGAGCGCCAGCGCGAAAGCCGCGACCGACGCCACGCCCGACAGCACCCCATGCAGCGCGAATTGCGCGGCGAAGGCGGCGGGCGACAGCGCGAACAGGCCGGTTCCGATCACCATCACGACCGGCGTCAGCATCACGCAGGACCAGAAGCTGACCACGGCGGTCGCCGCCACCGGCCCCAGCCCGGACCCGCGATAGGCGAGCGCATAGACCGCCCAGCCCATCGAGGCCGCCAGCAGCCACGGCGCCCCCGCCCGCGCCTGCGGCGTCGCCGCGATCAGCGCCAGCGCGCCCGCCAGCGCGATCAGCGCCAGCCCGGCGCGCGCCGCAGGATTGAGGCGCGCGCCGAGAAACAGCGCCGACAGCGCCGCCACCCACAGCGGCAGGCCGCCGGGCACCAGCGCGGCGAACAGGCCGACGTCGGCGCTCCGCAGCCCCTGCGCGCCCAGCAGCACGAAGGGCGCGCCCCAGCCGAGGCTCATCGCCGCCACCCGCCACGGCGCCACGCCGCGCGGCAGCGGCCCAAGCCGCAGCCATACCGGCGCCAGCAACAGCGCAGGCCCGCCATAGCGCAGCAGCGCAAGGTCCACCGGCGACAACGCGCCCGCCCCGCCGCCCGCCCCGCCGCTCACCGCGCCGCGCACCGCCACGATCCACCCCGCCCAGATCAGCACGGCGGCGCCCGCGGCAAGCAGGCCCAGCGCGCGGCGGGAGGGGTCGGGCATCGGCGCAGGCTCCGGGCCATGGATCGGGCGCAGCCTAACGCGCCGCCGCGAAAACCTGCAACGCATCCGCTTTCGCGCCGCGCCGCGACGCGCTACATGATGCCCATGTATCACCAGGGGGATGCCATGAAGATCGGCGTGATCCAGACCGGCAACGTGCGCGCGGGGCTTTCGGCGCAGTTCGGCGAGTATCCGGCCATGTTCGACGCGCTGCTCAACGGCGGAGAAGGACCGGGCTTTCACGTCGAGGCCTATCCCGTGGTCGACGGCGCTGCGCTGCCTTCGCCCGCCGCCGCCGACGGCTGGCTGATCACCGGCTCGCGCCACGGCGTCTATGACGATCTGCCTTGGATCGCCGAGACCAAGGCGTTCCTGCGCGCCGCCCGCGCGGCGAAGCGGCCGATCGTCGGCGTCTGCTTCGGCCACCAGATCCTCGCCGAGGCGTTCGGCGGATCGGCGATCAAGCATCCCGGCGGCTGGCGGCTGGGGGTGGAGACCTATCGCGTCGTCAACCGCCCGGCGTGGATGGCCGACGCGCCCGAGGCGCTGCGCCTGCACAGCCTGCATCAGGATCAGGTGGTCGCGATCCCGGCGGATGCGCAGGTGTGGGCGACCAGCCCCGGCTGCGCCTATGCGGGCCTGAGCTATGGCGACCCCGACGCGCCGGACGCGGTGTCGATCCAGCCGCACCCGGAATACGCGATCCCGTTCGCGCGCGCGCTCTACGATCATCTGCTGGCGCAGGGGCGCCTGCCCGCCGATCTGGGCGCGGCGGCGCTGGAGAGCGTTGGCCAGCAAGTGGACAACGCTCGCCTCGGGCGCTGGTTCGCCGACTATCTGCGCGGCAAGGCCGCGAGCCGCGCCGCCGCCTGACGGGCCGCGCACCCATGCCGGCTGAGGCGCCGCGCGCCCGCCGCCCAAGCCCGCGCGCAAAACGGGTGCGCGGGTGAGCCGCGCGCGCGCCACCGCCATCGGCTTTCTGGCGGTGCTGCTCTGGGCGTCGCTGGCGCTGGCCACCGTCGCCACCGGCGCGGCGCCGCCGTTCCAGCTGACAGCGATGTGCTTTTTCATCGGCGGGTTGCTGGGGCTGGCCGACATGGCGCGGCGCGGCGCCTCGGCGCGCACGATGCTGCGCCAGCCGTGGCGGGTGTGGGCGCTGGGGGTGGGCGGCCTGTTCGGCTATCATTTTCTCTACTTCACCGCGCTGCGCGGCGCGCCCGCCGCGCAGGCGTCGCTGATCGCCTATCTGTGGCCGCTCTTGATCGTTCTGTTCTCCGGCCTGCTGCCGGGAGAGCGGCTGCGCTGGCCGCATGTGGCCGGGGCGCTGGCGGCGTTCGCGGGCGCGGCGCTGATCCTTGCGCCCGGCGCGGGCGGCGTGGACCGCGCGCACTGGCCGGGCTTCGCGGCGGCGGCGGGCTGCGCGCTGACGTGGTCGGGCTATTCGGTGCTGTCGCGCCGGGTGGGGAGCGCGCCGACCGACGCGGTGGCGGGGTTCTGCCTTGTCACCGCCGCGCTGTCGGCGCTCTGCCATCTGGCGCTGGAGACGACGGTCTGGCCCGCCGACGCGCGCGGCTGGCTGGCGGTTCTGGCGCTGGGGCTGGGGCCGGTGGGGGCGGCGTTCTATTTCTGGGACATCGGCGTGAAGCGCGGCGACATCCAGCTTCTGGGCGTCGCCGCCTACGCCGCGCCGCTGCTCTCGACGCTGGCGCTGATCGCGACGGGGATCGCCGCGCCCTCGCCCGGCCTGCTGGGCGCGGCGGCGCTGATCGCGGGCGGGGCGGCGCTGGCGGCGCTGGGCGGACGGAAGCGCGCGGGATGAGCGTTGGGGGGCGGCGCAAGCCGTGGAGAGAGCGACCCTCGGCGCATAAGCCGACCGGCGGGTGTGCGCACCTTGGCGTCCTTCGCGCAGGGCGCTGACGCGCGGCGCGCAAGGGCGACCTGCCGGTGGCAGGTCGCGCGCGCCGCATCGGCGGAGGCGCAAGCCGCAGCCGATCCCGGCGCCGACGCCAGCGCGATAGAGGGCGGCGGCGTCCGCCCGGGCGGCGCTGAAGGCGACGCCTGCGGGGGGCGGACGTCGCCGCCCGGCGGCCTTTGGGGCCGCCGGGCAGGCCAAGGCGCAACCCGCCGCGCCCAGCAGGCCGGGCGATGGCCCGGCGGCTGGAGGCGTCGCGAGAGCGTGCGCGGACCGTCCGCCTTCCCCGCCCGTCGCGCCAAACCCCGCCCAGCCGCCGCGCCCCGCCTAATAAGCCCGCGCCACCACGAACGCCGCGATATCGCTGAGCGCGGCTTTCAGCGGGCAGTCAGGAAAAATCTCCAGCGCGGCGCGGGCGCGGGCGGCGTGGGTTTCGGCGCGGGCGCGCGTCGCCGCCAGCGCGCCGGTCTCGCGCATCAGCCGCAGCGCGGTCTCGAGGTCGCCGTCGCGCTGGTCGCGCTTTTCGATCAC
>CAZRFB010000232.1:0-5230 GCA_964599185.1 uncultured Rhodobacterales bacterium
GATCCCGTGCAGCGCCATCCCCGCCAGCATCGCCGCGACGAACAGCGCCACCGGCCAGCCGCCCAGGCTCAGCGCCGCAAGCGCCGGGCCGGGGCAGAAGCCGACCAGCCCCCAGCCCGCGCCGAACAGCGCGGCGCCGCCGAGCAGGCGCCGGTCGATCCCGCCCGAGGGCGGCGCCGGGAACGTCGCGCCATAGGCGGGCCGCTTGCGCGCGGCGGCGATCCGCCAGGCGATGGCCATCGGGATCAGCGCGCCGCCCATCACGAAGGCCAGCGTCGGATCCCACGCCCCGCCCGCGACATCCAGAAAGCCCAGCACCCGCTGCGGGTCGATCATGTCCGACACCGCCAGCCCCAGCCCGAACAGCGCGCCGGACAACAGCGCGATCACGATGCGCATCGCCTCAGCCCCCCAACGCCAGCCGCGCCGCCGCCACCACCACGGCCGCGACGCCGATGAACACCGCCGTCGCGGCCAGCGAGCGCGGCGACAGCCGCGACATGCCGCAAACCCCGTGGCCGGAGGTGCAGCCAGACCCCATCCGCGTGCCGAACCCCACCATCAGGCCGCCCGCGATCAGCAGCGGAACCGACGCGGTGACGCCGATCGCGGGCGCGCCGAGCGCCTGCGCATAGAGCAGCGGCGCGGCGATCAGCCCGGCGACGAAGGCCGCGTTCTCGCCGTCCGCCGCGCCGCCCTTGGGCGGCAAGAGCGCGCCGACGATGCCGCTGATCCCGGCGATCCGCCCCGCGCCCAGCAGCAGCAGCGCCGAGGCCAGCCCGATCATCAGGCCGCCGAGCAGCCCGAGCATCGCATCCTGAAGCACGAAATTCATGGTGTCACAGCCTGTTCAGCGGAACCTTGAGATACACGTTGCCGTCGTCTTCGGGCGGCGGCATCTGGCCGGCGCGCATGTTCACCTGGATCGAGGGCAGGATCAGCTTCGGCATCCCCAGCGTCGCGTCGCGCGCCTGGCGCATGGCGACGAACTCCTCGCGCGTCTTGCCCTTGATGTGGACGTTGGCCTTCTCCGCCGTGACCGTGGTCTCCCACGCATAGGTGTCGCGGCCCGGCGCCTTGTAGTCGTGGCACATGAACAACCGGGTCTCGTCGGGCAGGCTCAGCACCTTGTGGATGCTGTCCCACAGCGTGCCCGCGTCGCCGCCGGGAAAGTCGCAGCGCGCGGTGCCGTAGTCGGGCATGAACAGCGTGTCGCCCACGAACGCCGCGTCGCCGATCACATAGGTCAGGCAGGCGGGCGTGTGGCCGGGGGTGTGCAGCACGAAACCCGACAGGGCGCCGATGGCGAAGCGGTCCTGCTCCTTGAACAGCCGGTCGAACTGGCGCCCGTCGCGTTGAAACTCGGTGCCCGCGTTGAACACCTTGCCGAACACGTCCTGCACGATGGTGATGTTCTCGCCGATGCCGATCTTGCCGCCCACCGCCTTCTGGATATACGGCGCGGCCGAGAGATGGTCGGCGTGGACGTGGGTCTCCAGGAGCCACAGCACCTCAAGCCCCTGCGCGCGCACATGGCCGATGATCGCGTCCGCCGACGCCGTGCTGGTGCGCCCGGCGGCGGCGTCATAGTCGAGCACGCTGTCGATGATCGCGCAGGCCTTCGAGGCGGGATCCTTCACGACATAGGAGACGGTGTTGGTCGGCTCGTCGAAAAAGGCGGTGACATCGGGGTTCATGCGGTGCTCCTCGCGCCGGGATACGGTGATCCGAATATGTGAATACGCGCCGCGCGAACAATCATTGACTGTGTGACTGGGTCACATATCCCCTGCGACCGCACGGCGCAGGGGGCGTTTCGCCGGCGACCGGCGTCAGAGCCCGGCGGCCTCGCGCGCGATCGCATCCAGCAGCGCCTCGACGTCCTGCATCGGGCCGTCGGGCAGGTGGCGATAGCCGACCTGCACCGCGCCTTCGGCGGTCTCGGTCACGAACACGCCATAGGGGCAGAACGCGATGTTGAGCGGGTCGGCCTCCATCATCTTGCGCGACAGCACCGCCGAGCAGAACAGGAACACGTCGGCGTTGGCGAACAGCGTGTCGCCGCCCACGTCGGCGCGGGTGCGCTCCAGCATCGCGCCGACATGGCTCACCAGGTCGATCACCAGGCCGCGGTTGACGATGGCGCTCTCCACCGCGAAGGCCGTGTCCTCGAAACTCGCCGCGACGTCATAGACCTGCGCCGGGCCGTCCTGCGCGACGGCGGCGGTTGAAAGCGCGCCGGTCGAAAGCGCGCCGGTCAGCGCCGCCGCCGCCAGCAGGCGCGCGCCGTGTTTCATCATGGGTCGCATGGTTTTCTCCCTGTTATGGCTTAATATGAATGTATATCAGAAAGGGTTGGCGCGCCAGCGTGACGCCCCCTGCGCCGCCCCCTGCGCCGCCCCCCGCCTTGCGCGGCGGGGCGGCTGGGCTATAAGGCGCGGAACTTCCCACCCCCGCGCCCCCGGTCGGCCGCCCGCGCCGGAGCGCCCAGACGCGAGCGCATCCCATGCCGAAGCGGACCGACATCTCCTCGATCCTGATCATCGGCGCCGGGCCCATCGTGATCGGGCAGGCCTGCGAGTTCGACTATTCCGGCGCGCAGGCGTGCAAGGCGCTGCGCGAGGAGGGCTATCGCGTGGTGCTGGTCAACTCCAACCCCGCCACCATCATGACCGACCCCGGCCTCGCCGACGCCACCTATATCGAGCCGATCACGCCGGAGGTGGTGGCGCGCATCATCGAGGTCGAGCGCCCAGACGCGCTGTTGCCGACCATGGGCGGCCAGACCGCGCTCAACACCGCCATGGCGCTGGCCGACATGGGGGTGCTGGACAAGTTCGGCGTCCAGCTGATCGGCGCCAACCGCGCCGCCATCGAAATGGCCGAGGATCGCAAGCTGTTCCGCGAGGCGATGGACCGTATCGGGCTTGAGAACCCGCGCGCCACCATCGTCGCCGCGCCGAAGGTCGGCGGCAAATACGACATCGCCGCCGGGCTGGCCGAGGCGATCGCCGCCATCGATTTCGTCGGCCTGCCCGCGATCATCCGCCCCGCCTTCACGCTGGGCGGAACGGGGGGCGGCGTCGCCTACAACCGCGAGGATTACGAGGCGATCTGCCGCAGCGGGCTGGAGGCCTCGCCGGTCGGCCAGATTCTCGTGGACGAGTCGCTGCTGGGCTGGAAGGAGTTCGAGATGGAGGTGGTCCGCGACCGCGCGGACAACTGCATCATCATCTGCTCCATAGAAAACGTCGATCCGATGGGCGTGCACACCGGCGACAGCATCACGGTGGCGCCCGCGCTGACGCTGACCGACAAGGAATACCAGATGCTGCGCAACGCGAGCATCGCGGTGCTGCGCGAGATCGGCGTGGAGACCGGCGGCTCGAACGTGCAGTTCGCCATCGACCCCGCCACCGGGCGCATCGTGGTGATCGAGATGAACCCGCGCGTCAGCCGCTCCTCGGCGCTGGCGTCCAAGGCCACCGGCTTTCCCATCGCGCGCATCGCCGCCAAGCTGGCGGTGGGCTATACGCTCGATGAGCTCGACAACGACATCACCGGCGTCACCCCGGCCAGCTTCGAGCCGACCATCGACTATGTCGTTACCAAGATCCCGCGCTTCGCCTTCGAGAAGTTCCCCGGCAGCAAGCCCGACCTCACCACCGCGATGAAATCGGTCGGCGAGGCGATGGCGATCGGGCGCAATTTCCACGAGAGCGTGCAGAAGGCGCTGTGCTCGCTGGAGACGGGCCTGAGCGGCTTTGACGAGATCGCGATCCCCGGCCTCGACGCAGGCGGCGGGCCGGAGGACCGGCGCGAGGCGCTGGTCGCCGCCCTGTCGCGCGCCACGCCCGACCGCATCCGCGTGATCGCGCAAGCCCTGCGCGAAGGCTTGGGCGAAGCGGAGGTGGCGCAGGCGACGAAATACGACCCGTGGTTCGTGGCGCGCATTCATGAGATCGTGGCGGCGGAGGCGCAGGTGCGCCGCGACGGCCTGCCGACCGACCGCGAGGGGATGCGCGCGCTCAAGATGCTGGGCTTCTCCGACGCCCGCCTCGGCGCGCTGACCGGGCGCGACGCGCTTGACGTGCGCGCCGCACGCCGCGCCGTGGGCGTAGAGGCGGTGTTCAAGCGCATCGACACCTGTGCGGCGGAGTTCGAGGCGCAGACCCCTTACATGTATTCCACCTACGAGGCCGAGGCGTCGGGCTATGTGGAATGCGAGGCGCGCCCCTCCGACCGCGAGAAGGTGGTGATCCTGGGCGGCGGGCCGAACCGGATCGGCCAGGGCATCGAGTTCGACTACTGCTGCTGCCACGCCTGCTATGCGCTCGACGCGGCGGGCTATGAGACCATCATGATCAACTGCAACCCCGAGACGGTCTCCACCGACTACGACACCTCCGACCGGCTGTATTTCGAGCCGCTGACCGAGGAGCATGTGCTCGAGATCCTGCGCGTCGAGCAGCAGAACGGCCGGCTCAAGGGCGTGATCGTGCAGTTCGGCGGCCAGACGCCGCTCAAGCTGGCCGATGCGCTGGAGCGCGAGGGCATCCCGATTCTCGGCACCTCGCCCGACGCCATCGACCTGGCGGAGGACCGCGAGCGGTTCTCGGCGCTGTTGCGCAAACTGGGGCTGAAGCAGCCGCACAACGGCGTCGCGCGCTCGCGCGAGCAGGCGCTGAAGGTGGCGGGCGAGATCGGCTATCCGCTGGTGATCCGCCCGTCCTATGTGCTGGGCGGCCGCGCCATGGAGATCGTGCGCGACGAGGCGCATCTGGAGCGGTATATCCGCGAGGCGGTGGTGGTCTCGGGCGACAGCCCCGTGCTGCTCGACGGCTATCTCGCCAACGCGGTCGAGGTGGACGTGGACGCGCTGTGCGACGGCGCGCAGGTCCATGTCGCGGGCGTGATGGAGCATATCGAGGAGGCGGGCGTGCATTCCGGCGACAGCGCCTGCGTGCTGCCGCCGCATACCCTCACGCCCGAGACCGTGGCCGAGATCAAGCGCCAGACCGGCGAGATGGCGCGGGCGCTCGGGGTGGTGGGCCTGATGAACGTGCAGTTCGCCATCCAGAACGGCGCCATCTTCGTGCTGGAGGTCAACCCGCGCGCCTCGCGCACCGTGCCCTTCGTGGCCAAGGCGGTCGGCGCGCCGATCGCCGGGATCGCGGCGCGGGTGATGGCGGGCGAGAAGCTGTCGGCGTTCGATCTGCCCTCGCCCGAG
>CAZRFB010000233.1:0-2287 GCA_964599185.1 uncultured Rhodobacterales bacterium
AGAGCAGCTTCACCCATCGCGCGGCGAAGCGGTCGGCGTCCAGCGTCTCATGCACCGCGTGGCCGTCCTCGGCGAACAGCCGGGTGCGCAACTCGGCGCGGGCGTAGAACGGCGCGTCCTCCAGCCGCCGCACCTCGCGCAAGGTTGCGGGATCGTCGGTCTGCACCCGGCGCGGCACCCGCCACAGCGTGCGCGGCAGATCGGCGCGCGGCGGCGGCGCGACCTCGTCAAGCCGGCCCTGCGCGTCGAATCGCAAGGCCAGCGACAGGTCCGAGCCGTCGCGCCGCGCGGCGTCATACAGGATCGCGCTGCGCCCGCGCCCCAGCGCGGCGCGCGACCAGTCCCAGCGCGCAAAATCGCGCTCGATGGGCGCGGCGCCCCAGTTCATGTCGAGGTATCCCGCGCCCGACCAGTTTTGCGCGGGGCTGTCCATCGTCACCTCCACCCGCGCGGCGGGGGCGATGGGGCGCCAGAAATGCCGCCCGCCCGCGTCCAGCGCGAAGGCGCGGGCGTTCATCGCGGTCGGGATCAGCCGCACCCGGCCCCGGATCGGCGACAGGTGCGGCACCGCGCGCTCGTCGATGTCCACAATCAGTTCGCCGCCCTCCCAGCGCAGCGCGCTGGGGCCGAGGGTGAAGCTGGTCGCGTCGCGGCGCAGCGCGCCCTCGCGCCGCTCGGTCATCGACCAGCGCGCGCGCGGCCCATAGAGCGCGACGTTGAGGCAGATGTGATTCTCCGGCCGCGCCCGCCCGGCCCAGTAGTAATAGGGCGAGAACACCGAGCCGATGAACGCGATCAGCGTGATTCCATGTCGCCCGTCGTCGCTGAGCCCGTCCACATACCACCAGGCATAGCCGCCGGGCGGGACCGCGTGGCGGAAATCGGGCCCTGACGATCCGCCAGCGCCGCCGCCGCCGCCAGCCGCCCGCTCATCGCCGCCATCGGCACGCCCGGTCCCGGATGGACCGATCCCCCCGCCAGATAGAGGCCGCTCAGCCGCGTCCGCCCCCCCGGCCTGCGGAACGTGGCCCAAGGGCCGTGGGTCGCGCGCCCGAACAGTGCGCCCCCCGTGGCCGGAAACAGCCGCTCGAAACCCTGCGGGGCGGTCAGCACCGTCGCCTCCGGGCGCAGCCGCACGGTCAGGCCGCAGCGCTCCAGCAGTGTCAGCGTCGCCGTCTCGCATCGCGCGATCTCCTTCTCGGTCATCGGCGCCGTGTCGCCGTCGGCGGGCGCGTTGACGTGGATGTGCAGCCGCTCCGGCCCTTGCGGCCCGTCGGTCGCATCCGCGCCGCGATCCTGGGCGCAGATATAGACGGTGGGCGCGTCGGTCACGCGGCGCCCGGCGAAAATCGCCTGAAACTCCCGCGCATAGTCGCCCGCGTCGAAGAAAACCGAGTGGCGCGCCAGCGCAAAGCCCTCGGTCTGCGCCTGCGCCGACCACACCAGCGCCGAGATCGAGCGCTCTGCGCGCGGCGTGGGCGGCGCGGCGCGGGCGGCGTCGGCCCCGAAGAACCCCGCGCCCAGCGCGCCCGCGTCGGCGTTGCAGATCACGATCTCGGCGCCCAGCCGCTCGCCACTGGCCAGCCGCACGCCGCTGACGCGGCCCTGCGCGGTCTCGATCGCCGCGACATGGGCGCCGTAGCGGAAGGTTGCGCCATGCCCCGCCGCCAGCGCCTCGATGGCGCGGGCCAGCCGGTGCATCCCGCCAGCGACCAGCCAGACCCCCGCCAACTCGACATGCGCCACCAGCATCAGCGTCGCGGGCGCCGCAAAGGGCGAGGAGCCGCAATAGGTGGCGTAGCGCGCGAACAATTGCCGCAGCTTGCGGTTCTCGAACGAGGACGCCAGCGCCGCCGCCATGCTCTGGAACGGCGTGGTCTCGAGCAGCGCGCCCAGCCGCGACAGCCCGACGCGGCGCACCAGGTCCAGCATCCCCGGCTTCTGCGCGGCGATGAACGGCTGCTCCAGCGCCTGATAGATGCGCGCGGCGCGGGCGCGGAAGGCGTCGAAGCGGTCGGCTTCAGCGACGCCCGCGAAGGCCGCCACCGCGTCGCGGGCGCGGGCGGGGTCGGCGAACAGGTCGAGCTGCGCGCCGTCGCTCCAGCCATGGCGGGCCAGCAAATCGGCGGGGATCAGCGTGACGTGATCCTCCAGCGCCGCGCCGCAGTCGGAAAACAGCCCGTCGAACACCCAGCGCATGGTGAACACGGTGGGCCCTGCGTCCAGCGCCGCGCCGCCTGCGACAACCTCGCGCATCTTGCCGCCGGGCGCGGCGCCGCGCTCCAGC
>CAZRFB010000234.1:0-3911 GCA_964599185.1 uncultured Rhodobacterales bacterium
GACGCCCAGAAACGCCCCGTCCAGCCACGCCAGCCCGGCGCCGAGCACATAGAGCCACGACAGCGCCAGCATCACCGCCGCGCCCGGCGCCACGAACAACAGCCCCGCCGCCAGCCCGCCGCGCACGCCGTGCGTCAGCCAGCCGATATAGGTGGCGAGCTGGTGCGCCTCCGGCCCCGGCAGCATCATGCAATAGTTGAGCGCATGGACAAAGCGCGCCTCGTCCAGCCAGCGCTTCTCCTCCACCACCACCCGGTGCATCAGCGCGATCTGCCCGGCGGCGCCGCCGAACGACATGACGCCGATCTGCGCGAAGGTGCGCGCGAGATCGCGAAAGCGCGGCGTGGGCGTCATGCGCGGGCCTTTCCCTGAGCCGCCCCGCGCCCGATGCGGCGCGCGGGATTGTGAACACGTCTTGCGCGTATCACACTAGCCCCGCCTGCGCGCGGGCCGCACCCTGCGCGCGCTTCGCCATGAAAAAAGGTCTTGTCCGATGGTTCGCCTGCTTCGCGCCGCCCTGCTCGCCGCCACCGCCGCGCTGATCGCCGCCACGCTTTCGGCGCGCGCCGAACCGGCCCCCGCAGACCCCGACCCGAAAGGCCCCGACCCGCGCAACTGGCCCGCCGTGCTGGCCGAGGCGCGCGGCCAGACCGTCTATTGGCACGCCTGGGGCGGCGATCCCACCGTCAACGCCTACATCGACTGGGCGGGAACGGCGGTTTCGGCGCGCTTTGGCGTCACGGTCAAACACGTCAAGCTGTCCGACACCGCCGAGGCGGTGAGCCGCGTGCTGGGCGAGAAGGCCGCCGGGCGCGACGCGGGCGGCGCGGTCGATCTGATCTGGATCAACGGCGAGAACTTCGCCGCGATGAAGGCCGCCGACCTGCTGTTCGGCCCGTGGGCCGAGGCGCTGCCGAACTGGCGCTTCACCGATCCGCAGGCCAACGCGGCGCTGACCCAGGACTTCACCGTGCCGACCGAGGGGCTGGAGGCGCCGTGGAGCATGGCGCAGGTGGTGTTCTACCACGACAGCGCCCGCCTGCCCGAGCCGCCGCGCAGCATGGCGGCGCTGGGCGAGTGGGTCGCGGCCCATCCGGGGCGCTTCACCTTTCCGCAGCCACCGGATTTTCTGGGCGCGACCTTTCTCAAGCAGGCGCTCTACGGCCTGAGCGACAATCCCGCCGCGCTGGCCCTGCCCGAGGAGGCGTCGGACTACGCCGCCGTCACCGCGCCGCTGTGGGCCTGGCTCGACGCCGCGACGCCGAACCTGTGGCGCAGCGGCCGCGCCTATCCGCAGAACGGCCCGGCGCAGCGCCAGCTGATGGCCGACGCCGAGATCGATCTGGCGATCTCGTTCAGCCCGTCGGAGGCCTCCGCCGCCATCGCGGCGCAGGAGTTGCCCGACACGGTGCGCAGCTTCGTGATGGAGGGCGGATCGATCGCCAACGCCAGCTTCCTCGCGATCCCCTATAACGCCAGCGCCAAGGCGGGGGCGCTGGCGCTGACCGATTTCCTGCTGTCGCCCGAGGCGCAGGCGCGCAAGCAGGACCCGCGCGTATGGGGGATGCAGACCGTGCTGAACGTCGCCGCCCTGCCCGACGACGCCCGCGCCGCCTTCGCCGCGCTGCCGCAGGGCGCGGCCACCCTGCCGCCCGAGGCGCTGGGGCCGACCCTGCCCGAGCCGCACCCGACATGGATGGTCAGGCTTGAGGACGACTGGGCCGCGCGCTACGGCGCCGGGCGCTGACGGCGGCGCGACGGGCGCGCGGCGATGATCGACGGCGCGGCGCTGGCCGCAGCCCCGGCGCCGCGCGCCCGCCGCCCCCGGCTCTTGCCCTGGGCGCCGCTCGTGACGCTGGCGCTGCTGATCGGGCCGGTGGCGGCGGGGCTGGCGGGGACGCTGGCGCCCGCGTTCGGCTGGCTGCCGGGGCTTGAGGCGGCGCCGGGCCTGTCCGCGCCGGGGCTGTGGCCGTGGCGCGACCTTCTGGCCTGGCCGGGGCTGACGGCGGCGGCGCGGCTGAGCGTGACCACCGGGCTGTTGTCCACCGCGCTGTCGCTGGCGCTGGCGCTGTCGATCTGCGCGGCCTGGCAGGGAACCCGCGCCTTCGCCGCCATCGAGCGCGCGCTGTCGCCGCTGCTGTCGGTCCCCCACGCGGCGGCGGCGTTCGGGCTGGCGTTCCTGATCGCGCCCTCGGGCTGGATCGCGCGGGCGTTCTCGCCGTGGGCGACCGGCTGGACCACGCCGCCCGACCTCCTGATCACGCAAGACCCCTGGGGCCTGTCGCTGACGGCGGCGCTGGTGATGAAGGAGACGCCGTTCCTGCTGCTGATGACGCTGGCGGCGCTGGCGCAGACGGATGCGCAGCGCGCGCGGCTGACGGCGCAGACCATGGGCTATGGCCGCATGACCGCATGGCTGAAGGTGGTGGCGCCGCGCGTCTATCCGCAGATCCGGCTGCCGGTCTATGCGGTGCTGGCCTATGCGATGTCGGTGGTCGATGTGGCGATGATCCTCGGCCCCACCACGCCGCGCCCGCTGGCGGCGCAGGTGGCGCTGTGGATCGCCGACCCCGATCTCGCCTTGCGATTCCGCGCCGCCGCCGGGGCGATCCTGCAACTTCTGCTTGTGCTTGGCGCGCTGGGGCTGTGGCGGCTGGGCGAGATCGCAGGCGCGCGGCTGTGCGTGGCGTGGAGCTGCGCCGGGGGGCGAGGCCTGCATGACGGCCCGGCGCGCGGCGCGGCGCTGACGGCGGCGGGGCTGATCGCGGGCGCGGCGGCGCTGGGGCTGGCGGGGCTGGCGCTGTGGTCGGTCGCGGGGTTGTGGACCTTTCCCAACGCGCTGCCCGACGCGCTGAGCCTGCGGGTCTGGCGCGCGCAGGCGGGCGGCCTGATCGGCGCGGGGGGCGAGACCGCGCTGATCGGCGCGGCCGCGACGCTGATCGCGCTGACGCTGACGCTGGCGTGCCTGGAGGCCGAGCACCGCCACGGCGTGCGCCCCTCGACCCGCGCGCTGTGGCTGCTGTATCTGCCGCTGATCGCGCCGCAGGTGGCGTTCCTGTTCGGCCTGCAGACGCTGGCGGCGGCGGTGGGGCTCGACGGCTCGCGCGCCGCCGTGATCGCCGCCCATGCGGTGTTCGTGACGCCCTATGTGTTCCTGTCGCTGGCCGACCCGTTTCGCGCCTGGGACGCGCGGCTCGACCTGGTCGCGCGCAGCCTGGGCGCGGGGCCTGACCGGGTGCTGTGGGCGGTGCGGCTGCCGATGCTGTTGCGCCCCTGTCTGACGGCGGCGGCGGTGGGGTTCGCGGTATCGGTGGGGCAGTATCTGCCGACGCTGCTGATCGGCGGCGGGCGGGTCGCGACGCTGACCACCGAGGCCGTGGCGCTGGCCTCGGGCGGCGACCGGCGGGTGATCGGGGCGTTCGCGCTGATGCAGATGGTTGCGCCGTTCGCGGGGTTCGCGCTGGCGCTGGCGATCCCGGCGCTGGTCCACCGCAACCGGCGCGGCTTGAGGCACGGTCCATGAGTTCGTGGCCATGAGCGCCGCGTTGGAGGATGGATTGCGGCTGGAGGGGGTGCGGATCGCGCAAGGCGGGCGGATGCTGCTGAGCATCGACGCCCATATCCGGCCCGGCGCGATCCTGACGGTGATGGGGCCGTCCGGCTCGGGCAAGTCCACGCTGCTCTCGGCGATCATCGGCGCGGTCGCGCCGGGGTTCGATGTCTCGGGCCGGGTGCGGCTGGACGGGCGCGACCTGAGCGGGCTGGCGCCGCAGCACCGCCGCGTCGGCATCCTGTTTCAGGACGACGCGCTGTTCGCGCATCTCTCGGTCGGCGGCAACCTGGCCTTCGCGCTGCCGCACTCGGTGAAAGGCCGGGCGGCGCGGCGGGCGCGGGTGGCGGCGGCGCTGGCG
>CAZRFB010000235.1:0-5050 GCA_964599185.1 uncultured Rhodobacterales bacterium
CAGCTTGCCGGTGTCGGCGAGCGCGCGGTTCAGCGCCGGGCCGTCGCGCCGGGTCCAGACCGCGCGCGCCACCGGCGCCGCCGCGACCAGCGTCAGCAGCGGCGCCGCCATCGCCGCGCCCGCGTCGCCGCTCAGCACGAAAGCCAGCGGCGAGGCGCAGCCGATCAGCACGGCCAGCGCATACTGCCAGCGCGAGAACGCCACGCCAAATTGCACCGCCAGCGTCCGCTTGCCCGCCGCCGCGTCGGTGTCGATGTCGCGCAGGTTGTTGACCACCAGGATCGCCATCGCGATCAGCCCCGGCCCGATCCCCGCCGCCACGGGGCGCCAGTCCAACTCCAGCGCCTGCACATAATAGGTTCCCGCCACCGCGACCGGGCCGAAGAAGATCAGCACGAACACGTCGCCAAGTCCGCGATAGCCCAGCGGCGCCGGGCCGCCAGTATACAGCACCCCGCTCAGGATCGAGGCCAGCCCCACGGCGACGATGGGCCAGCCGCCGCGCGCGGCGAGGTAGAGCCCCACCAGCGCGGCGAGGCCGAACGCCAGCAGCGCGGCGCGCAGCATGGTCTGCGGGCGCACCAGCCCGGCCTGCACCATGCGGCGCGGCCCGATCCGCTGCGCGGTGTCGGCGCCCTTCACGAAGTCGAAGTAGTCGTTGGCGAAATTGGCGCCGATCTGGATCAGCGCCGCGCCCAGAAGCGCCGCCAGCGCCGCCAGCGCGTGCCCCGCGCCGTCGCCGTAGGCGATCGCCGCGCCGATCAGCACCGGCGCCAGCGAGGCCGGCAAGGTGCGCAGCCGCGACGCCGCGACCCAGGCGCCGAGGCCGGGCGCCGCGCGGCTCAGGCCGCCGTCCTCCATCAGCAGTTCGCCATCAGCCGCGCGCCGCTTGCCGGGCGGCGGGCGCGAAGGCCAGCGTCGCCAGCAGCATGACCCCCAGCCCAAGCCCCGCCAGCAGCGCGGCGTCGGCGCCGACCGACCCCATCGGCGGCAGGTTCACCGCCGCCAGCACCAGCGCCGCCAGCCGCGCCCGCAGCCCGAGTGGCCGACTGACATGGCCAACGGTCGCCGCCGTGACCAGCGCCACGGCGGTCAGCGTGCGCGCCAACGCCAGGATGATCGCGCCCGGATCGCCCTGCATCAGCAGCGCGGGCTGGGTGACGAAGGCGACCGGGATGACATAGATCCCGGCGGAAAACCGCATGGCGCAGAACGCGGTGCGCCACGGGCTGACCCCCGCCACGGTCGCGGCGGCGAAGCTGGCGATGGCGATGGGCGGCGTGATCATCGAAAGCATGCCGAAATAAAGCACATAGAGATGCGCCGCGACAGGGGACACGCCCATCTGGATCAGCGCCGGGGCGGCCAGCGTGGCCAGCATCACATAGACGCCCGCCGTCGGCATCCCCAGACCCAGCGCAAGGCTCACCAGCGCGGTCAGCGCCAGCAGCAGGCCCAGATCGCCGCCGCTCGCCGCCAGCATCTGCAGCGTGACCGCAAAGGCGACGCCGGTGATGTTGAGCACGCCGATCACCAGCCCCGCCGCCGCCGCCAGCATCACGATGTCGGCCACCGGGTCCATCGCCAGCAAAAGCTGGCGAAACGCCGCGCCCGCCCGCGCCGCCATGCCCGCGACCGGCCACAGCAGATGGATCGCCACCAGCGCCGCCGTCGCAAGAAACCCTGCGTAGGGCGCGGAAAACCCGCCGACGAACAGCAGCCAGACCAGCGCCGCGATGGCGAGCAGATAGCGCCAGCCCTGCGCCGGAGGAGTTGTCAGCGCGACGACGGGCGCTGCGGCGGCCCGCACGCCTGCGTCCGGCCGCCGCCGCCGCGCCTCGAAGTCCACCGCGCACAGCAGGGCTGCGTAATAAAGCCCCGCCGGGATCAGCGCCGCCAGCGCGACGTCGCGATAGGGAACCTCCAGCAATTCGGCCATCAGGAACGCGGCGGCGCCCATCACCGGCGGCATCAGCTGCCCGCCGGTCGAGGACACCGCCTCGATCGCGGCGGCGGCGTGCGGGCGATAGCCGCCGCGCGTCATCATCGGGATCGACACGGCGCCCACCGCCGCCACATTGGCGACCGCGCTGCCCGAGACCATGCCGAACGCCGCCGACCCCAGCACCGACACCTTCGCCGCGCCGCCCTCGCAGCCGCCCACCAGCCGCGCCGCCAGCGCCGAGAACACCGCCGCGCCGCCAAAAGCGTTGAGCAGAAAGCCGAACACGATGAACGGCGCCACGGTGATCGCCGCGATGTCGAGCAGCTTGGAGAACAGCGCGTTGGTGTCGAGCGCCAGATACACCGCCAGCCGCGCGGGGGCGACCGGGCGCGAGGCGTATTCCGGCGCCAGTCCGGGGCCGATGAACAGCGCGAACAGCGTCAGCGCGATCAGCAGCAGCGGCAGGAAGGCGCCGGTGCGCCGCCGCACCGCCGCCATCACGCCGACGATCATCGCCAGCGCCGGCGCCACCGCGTCCGGCGGCGCGAAGGCGAGCGCGCGTTGCAGCGTGGGATAGGTAAACGCCACATAGCCGAACACGCCCAGCGTCAGCGCCGCCAGCGCCGCGGCCAGCGCCTCGGCCCAGGGCCCGCGCGGCGCGGCGCCCGGCGCCAGCAGCGCCATCGCCGCCGCCGCGCCCGCCGCCAGCGCCAGGAACTGCTCGGTGTAGAGATAGGCGCCCAGCATGGCGGGCGCGTCCAGCAGCCACGCGGTCAGCGCGCCCAGCAGCAGCGCGCGCAGGCCCCAGCGCGCCAGCTCGGCCCCGCGCCGCAACGCGCCCGCCTCCCCGGTTGTCGGCGCGGCCACTCAGCGCCCCGCCGCCCAGGCGATGGTGGCGGGGTGGAACGGCGCGCGCAGGCCGGTCTTGTGCAGCGCCGCCGGGTCGAGACCGCGAAACAAGGGAAACCCCGCCGTCAGCGCGTCCTTGTGCGCCGCCAGCCCCTCGACCACGGCGCGCACCACCGCGTCGGGCGTGCGCGCGTTGGTCAGCAGCAGGTTGTCGAACGCCATCACCGGCGTCGCGGCGCCGACGCCCACCAGCCCCGGCGCCGGGCCGACCATCGTCACATAGGCCTCGGGAAAGATCGCCTGCATCCGCGCCAGCGCGGCGGCGTCGTCGGCGACGGGCAGGATGCGCACCGGCGCGGCGGCGTTCACCTCCGCCACCTTCGCGGCGCCGACGGCGAAGAAGAACGCGTCCGCGCGCCCGTCGGTGAACTGGTCCGCGCCCACCACCACGTTCGGCGCCAGCGTCGGGATCACGTCGGCCAGCGTCAGATCGCCGGTCGCCAGCACCGCCTCCAGCATCGCGGTGATCGACGCCATCGCCGAGAACCCCGCCGTCACCCGCTTGCCGCGCAGGTCGGCGATGGTGTGGATGGCGCTGTCGGCGCGCACGAACAGCGCCACGCGCAGCGGAAACAGCGCCGCCGCCACCCGCAGCCCGCCCATCGGCGCGCCCTGAAAGCCGCCCAGACCCTCAACCGCCTCGGCGGCCTCCAGCGCGTTGGCGACGCCGAAATCCAGCTCGCCCGAATCGAGCAGCGGAATCAGCGTGGTTTCGCCGGAATTGGGCAGCACCCGCGCCTGAAGCCCCAGACGCTCGGTCATCATCTGCGCAATCACAGAGCCGGTGGAGAAGCTGATCGAGCCTTGCGACATGGTGCCGACGCCGATCACGCCCTGCGCCGCGGCAAGGCCCGGCGCAAGCGCGCAGAGCGTCAAGCCCGGAGCGAGCGCGCAGAGCGCGACGGTCAGCGCGGCGAACAGTTTTCTCAAGACCGGTCTCCCCCGTTGTCGCCGCCCCGTTGTCGCCGCGCTGTTGTTACAGCCGCGCGTCGCCGAGCGCGCCTGTCCTGCGCCGTGGCGGACTGCGTCCGAGCTTATCGGGTTTGAGCCTGGCGCCATTGATCGCGATCAAGCGCGCCCAGGCCAATCGGACGCGGCGTCGCGTCCCAACAGCACGTCCCGGCGCGCTTGTCAGGCGCGTTCGCCGCCAAGACCGCGCCACAGCGCCGCCATGCCGAACCCCCAGAAGCCATGCGCCAGCGCGATGCGCAGCATCGAGTCCCACGGCTGGGAATAGGCGATCGGCTGGCCTTTCAGCGGCGCCACCACCAGAAACAGCGTCGCCACCGGCACGACGAAGCCCCAGAGGAACCCCGCGACCCATTCCGGCATGACCCGCCGCATCAGCGGCAGGAACGCCAGCAGGAACATGACCCCCCACAAGCCCGACCAGAACGCGCCGTTCACCACCGCCGGCACGCGCAGCGGCCCGGACGGCGACAGGATGAACGGCCGCACCGGAAACATCCCCGCTTCGCGGAACAGCCCCACCGCCGACTGATGAAACGTGATCATCGCCAGCGCGCCGATGAAGAACGCAAACAGCGCCCGCCCGCCCAGCCGCCTGATCGCCTGCATCCCGCCTTCTCCCCCCGAAAATCGCCGCTCAGCGCGGCAGCCTCAGCATGAACGGCGGGCCCCAGCCATGCACGCTGTCGCGCGCGCGGATCGTGACATGATCGACGCCCTCTGGGATAGCCACGCCGGTCAACGACCGTGTGAACGGCTGTTCGTCGTCGTGCGGATGCAGCAGTTCGCGCACGCCGAGCACGGAGGCGTCGGGGGCCGTCACCTCCCAGGCGTCGGCGTAGTGGTCCCAGCCCGCATCGGCGTGCGCGACGGTCACATCGAGGCGCCAGCCGTGCGCGCCGGGCGTCGCGGTCGCGGCGACGACCCGCGCTTCGCCCGCCGACGCGGCGGAGGCGGCCAAAAGGGCCGTGGCCAGAAGGATCGCAGGCGGCAGGATGAAACGGGGCATGGCGATTCTCCGCAGGCTCTGGCGCTGAGGATACGGCGGCGCGGGGCGGCGCGCGACCATGGCGTCCGTCGAAAAGCGCCGAACCGGCGGCGATGGTCTGGACGCCCTCCGGGCGGTCTGCTAAACGCCCAGCATTGGTGATGCGGCGTAGCTCAGTGGTAGAGCATCCGACTGTTAATCGGACGGCCGTAGGTTCGAATCCTACCGCCGCAGCCAAT
>CAZRFB010000236.1:0-10900 GCA_964599185.1 uncultured Rhodobacterales bacterium
GCGCCGCCTGCTGGAGGATCTGGGCTGCACGGTCGAGGTGGTCGAGGACGGCGCCGAGGCGGTGCGCGCCACGCTCGCCACCCGCCCCGACATCGTGCTGATGGACGTCTCGATGCCGCGCATGACCGGGCTGGAGGCGACGAACGCGATTCGCCGTCGCGAGGCGGCGCTCGACCGCCGCACCCCCATCGTCGCCATGACCGCGCACGCGATGGAGGAACACCGCGAGCGCTGCCTTGAGGCGGGCATGGACGACCGTCTCGCCAAACCGTTCCGCCCCGAGGATCTGGCGGCGACGCTGGCGCGCTGGGGGACCGGCGCAGGGCGCGCGGACGCGGCGCGGACAGCGGCGCGCGGCGTCGGCGCCGCCTGATCCTCTGGCGTCTGGCGCGCCATTCACGAAAATGAGACTTGACGTTAACGTAAGCGTCAGTATTGTGTGGTGCATGACCCAGCACACTGCACATGCGCGCGCCGCCGCCGTATCGGGCGAAACCGCATCGGGCGCCGCCGCGCAACCGACCTCGACCATCGGCGCGATGTGCGCCGCCTTCGACGTCACCCCCCGCACCCTGCGCTTCTATGAGGCCAAGGGTCTGCTCGAGCCGATCCGCGAGGGCCAGAAGCGGCTGTTCACCGCGCGCGACCGGGCGCGGCTGAAGCTGATCCTGCGCGGCAAGCGCTTCGGCTTCAGCCTGGTCGAGATCCGCGAGCTGCTGGAGCTCTATGACGCGGGCGACGGCCAGGTGCGCCAGCTCTCCGCGACGCTGGAGCGCGCCGGGCGCCGCATCGGCGCGATGCGCGCCCAGCGCGACGAGATGGAGGAGGCGATCGCCGAGATGGCCGACCAGATCGCGCTGGTCGAGCGGATGCTGGCCGAACGCACCCGCAGCGCCGCCGCAGATTAACCGCCCTTCCCCGTCAGAACCGACAGGACAGACCATGCCCAGCTACACCCCGCCCCTGCGCGAGTTGCGCTTCGTGCTGCACGAGACGCTGCGCATCGACCAGCGCCCCGAGATCGAGGGCTACGCGGACCTCACGCCCGACATCACCGACGCGATCCTTGAGGAGGCGGGCAAGGTGGCGTCCGACATCCTGCTGCCGCTCAACAGCGTCGGCGACCGGGGCTGCCGGCTCGAGAACGGCGTGGTCCGTGCGCCCGAGGGCTTTCAGGCGGGCATCGACGCGCTGCGCGAGGGCGGCTGGCCGTCTCTGGAATGCGACCCCGACTATGGCGGCCAGGGCCTGCCCAACGTGATCGCGCTCAGCGTCGGCGAGATGCAGTCGGCGGCCAACATGGCGCTGATGATGTACAACGGCCTGACCCACGGCGCCTATTCCGCGCTGCGCCAGCATGGGACCGACGCGCAGAAGGCGCTCTACCTGCCCAAGCTCACGTCTGGCGCGTGGACCGGCACCATGAACCTGACCGAGCCGCACTGCGGCACCGATCTGGGCCTGTTGCGCACGAAAGCCGAGCCGCAGTCCGACGGCTCCTACAAGCTGACCGGGCAGAAAATCTTCATCTCCGCAGGCGACCACGACCTGGCCGAGAACATCATCCATCTGGTGATCGCCCGCGTCGCCGGGGCGCCGGAGGGCGTGAAGGGCATCTCGCTGTTCGTCTGCCCGAAATTCCTCGTCAACGACGACGGCGCGCTGGGCCAGCGCAACGCGGTGTCATGCGGCAAGCTCGAAGAAAAGATGGGCATCCACGGCAACGCGACCTGCGTGATGAACTATGACGGCGCGACCGCGTGGATGGTCGGCGAGCAGAACAAGGGCCTGCGCGCCATGTTCACCATGATGAACGAGGCGCGGATTCTGGTGGCGATGCAGGGGCTGGCGCAGGCCGAGATCGCCTATCAGAACGCGGCGGCCTATGCGAAGGACCGGCTTCAGGGCCGCGCCGCGACCGGCGCCGCCAATCCTGACGGCCCCGCCGATCCGCTGATCGTGCATCCCGACGTGCGCCGCCTGCTGCTGGACCAGAAGGCGTGGATCGAGGGCGCGCGCGCCTTCATGCTGTTCGGCTCGACCCTGATCGACGCCGAGCACCGCCACAGCGACCCCGCCGAGCGCGAGAAGGCGGCCGACATGATCGCGCTGCTGATCCCGGTGCTGAAAGGCGTGCTGACCGACACCGGCTTCGACCTGACGGTGAAGGCGCAGCAGGTGCTGGGCGGGCACGGCTATATCGCCGAATGGGGCATGGAGCAGTTCGTGCGCGACGCCCGCATCGCGATGATCTACGAGGGCGCCAACGGCGTGCAGGCGCTGGATCTGGTGGGCCGCAAGCTGGCGCTGAAGGGCGGCCAGCCGATGATGGCCTACTTCGCGATGATCCGCGCCTTCATCAAGGACAACGAGGGCCACGCAGGGCTCAAGGCCGATTTCCTCGACCCGCTGAAGGCCGCGTCGAAGGATCTGCAGGCGGCGGCGGAATTCTTCATGGCCGAGGGGATGAAGAACCCCGACGCCGCGCTGGCGGGCTCCAGCGACTTCATGCACCTGTTCGGCCATGTCGCCATTGGCCACGCCTGGGCGATGATGGCCCGCGCGGCGCTCGCGGCGGTTGACGCCGGAACCGACGAGGCCGACTTCTACGCCAACAAGCTGCGCACCGGGCGCTATTACATGAGCCGCCTCCTGCCCGAGACGGGCCTGAGGCTGGCGCGCATCCGCTCCGGCGCCGCCGTGGTGATGGACTTGGCCGCGGAGGCTTTCTGATGCATCGCGCGGATCGCCCGGCTATGATGGCGCGGTCCGTCGCTTCGCGGGGGACGTGCAAAGCGGTGACGCCATGAACGCGCTGACCTTCGACACCCTCAAGGCCGCTCGCCGTCTGCGCGATGAGTTCGGCTTCGACGAACGTCAGGCGACCGGCATCGTCGAGACCTTCGCCGACGGCATGAGCCTCAGCCTCGATGCGCTGGCGACCAGGCAGGATCTTGCCGGGTTCGCCACCACGGCCCAGTTGCACGCGCTGGAGGAGAGCGTGAAGGCGGCGCTGCAGGAGGCGTGGCGACAGCGCAGCGAGTTGCAGAACGACACCGAGGCCGCGATCGCTGCGGCGCGGAATGACACCGAGGCCGCGATCATCGCCGCGCGGAGCGACACCCAAGCCGCTATCGCCGCGCTGCGCAGCGAGACGCTCGCAAAATTCACATCCGTTCATAACGACATCAACGCCGAATTCGTATCGGTCCGTAATGACATGACCGCCGAGTTCGCATCGGTTCGTAACGACATGACCACCCAGTTCGCATCGGTCCGGGCGGAAATCGCGGCGCTGCGCGCTGAAACCCGCGCCGACACCGCCCTGCTGCGCGCCGACATGGCGGCGCAGGAGAACCGGATGACCATCAAGCTCGGCGCCATGATCGCCGCCGCCGCAGGCTTTCTGGTCGTCGTTGACAAGCTGCTCTGACCCGCAGGCCACCACAGGAAGACACCATGACCGACGCCTACATCTTCGACGCGGTGCGTACGCCGCGCGGCAAGGGCCGCCCCGACGGCGCGCTGCACGAGGTCACGTCGCTCAGGCTGGCCGCGCTGACGCTTCAGGCGATCCGCGACCGCAACGGGATCGACACCGCGCTGGTCGAGGACGTGATCCTCGGCTGCGTCACGCAGGTCGGCGAGCAGGGCGGCGAGATCGCCCGCTCCGCCGCGCTCTACGCAGGCTATGACGAGCGCGCGCCGGGCCTGACCATCAACCGCTTCTGCGCCAGCGCCATGGAGGCGGTGAACCTCGCCGCCAACCAGATCCGCGGCGGCGCGGGGGAGCTCTATGTCGCGGGCGGCGTGGAGATGATGAGCCGGGTGCCGATGGGCTCGGACGGCTTCGCCATCGGCGTCGATCCCTACCTCGCCATGGGCACGAACTTCGTGCCGCAGGGCATCTCCGCCGACCTGATCGCCACCAAATACGGTTTTTCGCGCGACGCCGTGGACGCCTATGCGGTCGAAAGCCAGCGTCGCGCCGCGCAGGCGTGGAGCGAGGGGCGCTTTGATCGCTCGGTGATCGCGGTGCGCGACATCAACGGCGTGATGATCCTCGACCGCGACGAGCACATGCGCCCGGAGACCGACATGCAGACGCTGGGCGCGCTCAAGCCCGCGTTCCGCGACATGGGCCAGACCATGCCGGGTTTCGACGCCGTGGCGCTGCTGCGCTACCCGGAGGTCGAGCGCATCGACCATGTGCACCACGCGGGCAACTCCTCGGGCATCGTGGACGGCGCGTCGGCGGTGCTGGTCGGCTCCGCCGAGATGGGCGCGCGGCTGGGGCTGACGCCCCGCGCCCGCATCCGCGCCACCGCCCGCATCGGCACCGAGCCGACCATCATGCTGACCGGCCCGGTTCCCGTGACCGAAAAGATCCTCAAGGCGGCGGGGATGAGCATCGGCGACATCGACCTGTTCGAGGTCAATGAGGCTTTCGCCGCCGTGGTGCTGCGCTTCATGCAGGCGTTCGGCGTGCCCCACGACAAGGTGAACGTCAACGGCGGCGCCATCGCGCTCGGCCACCCGCTCGGCGCCACCGGCGCGATGATCATCGGCGCGGCGCTGGACGAGCTCGAGCGGTCGGACAAGGAGACCGCGCTCTGCACGCTGTGCGTGGCGAGCGGCATGGGTGCGGCGACGATCATCGAGCGGGTGTGAGAACGACATTGACGCAGGTCGAACTGAGCGAGATCGCGCGAAACTATGCGCTGCTCGGGGTGGCGGTCGTTGGCGTGATCATCGCCGTATGGCGAGCCGTCGCCGCCGACCGGCACTCCAGGGCGCAGAAGGCGCAAGCGGCGCAGGCACGGCGCGAGCATGTCTCGGAGCTTTTCTGGGATGCAGTCGAGCGGTTGGATAACGACAAGCTTCACATGCGGCTCGGGGCGATATTCGCCCTGCGAGAGATCGTCGAGGACTACCCTGATCTCGCGCGACCGACCGTCGATCTCTTGTCGGCCTATCTCGCCGACATGACGTATGATAGCGAGCCGCCACGGGACGTGCAGGAGATCATCGCGGTTATCGTGCCGAGGTCGTCGAAATGACGGGGGAGAGAATGGGTGAGCGGGCAGCAATCGCGCCGAATGATGGAAAGCCCCTTCGACTGGTGCGAGCCTTTATCCGCCGCACCGTCCTTGACAGGGCCAACTTGGCGCAGGCCGACCTTAGCGGCGCTGACATGACGATGGCGTCCGCGCGTTTCGCAGACTTCGACGGCGCGACAATGCAGGGGACGATCCTGCGCGGGACCGACCTGACCGGCGCACGCAATCTGACGGTCGACCAACTGGCGAAAGCGATCATCGACGGAAGCACCATTCTTCCCGACTATATCGACCGCGTCGAGGTCGAGCGGTTGTCTTCTGCAACTCAGGGACGAGGCAGTTAATAGGCCATGACCGACATCTTCACCCTGACCCATGACGACGGCGTCGCCGTCATCACCTGGGACCTGCCCGGCGCCTCGATGAACGTGCTGACGCTCGAGGGCGTGCGCCTGCTCGACGCCTGCATCGACGCGGCTCTGGCCGATCCGGCCGTGAAGGGCGTGGTCATCACCTCGGCCAAGCGCGACTTCGCGGGCGGCATGGACCTCAAGGTGATCGCGGGCATGAAGGCGCAGGCGGGCGGCGACCCCGCCGCCGCGATCTTCGGCTTCGTGATGAAGCTGCACGGCCTGCTGCGCAAGATCGAGCGCGCCGGGGCGGATCCGAAAACCGGCAAGGGCGGCAAGCCGTTCGCCTGGGCGGCGCCGGGCACGGCGCTCGGCATCGGGCTTGAGCTGGGGCTGGCCTGCCACCGCCGCTTCGCCGCCGACAACCCGAAGGCGAAGATCGGCCTGCCCGAGATCATGGTCGGCATCTTCCCCGGCGCGGGCGGCACGACGCGGCTTGCGCGGATGCTGGGGCTGATGGCCGCCGCGCCCTATCTGCTGGAGGGCAAGACCCCCGATCCGCAGCGCGCCAAGGCCGCCGGGCTGATCGACGAGGTGACGGCGCCTGACGCGCTGCTGACCGCCGCAAAAGCCTGGGCGCGCGACGCGGGCGAGGCGGCGGCGGTCAAGCCGTGGGATCAGAAGGGCTTCAAGTTCCCCGGCGGCGCGCCCTACACCCCCGCCGGTTTCCCCACCTTCTTCGGCGGCGTGGCGATGATCAACGGCAAGACCAAGGGCGCGTTCCCGGCGCCGAAGGCGATGCTGAGCGCGATCTACGAGGGCGCGCTGGTGGACTTCGACACTGCGATCCGCATCGAGGCGCGCTGGTTCACCAACGTGATGATGAACCCCTCCAGCGAGGCGATGATCCGCAGCCTGTTCATCAACAAGCAGGCGCTGGAGAAGGGCGCGTCGCGCCCGCGCGACATCCCCGACCAGTCGGTGAAGAAGCTGGGCGTGCTTGGCGCGGGGATGATGGGCGCGGGTGTGGCTTACGTCTCGCTGATGGCGGGAATCGAGGTGGTGCTGATTGATCGCGATCAGGCGGCCGCCGACCGGGGCCGCGCCACGGTCGAAGGGCTGCTCGACGGGGCGATCAAGGCGCGCAGGCTCGACGCGGGCGGCAAGGCGGCGACGCTGGCGCGGCTGACCGCGACGCCGGACTATGCGGCGCTCAAAGGCTGCGATCTGGTGGTCGAGGCGGTGTTCGAAGACCCCAAGATCAAGGCCGCCGCCACCGTGCAGGCCGAGGCGCATCTGGGCGAGGGCGCGATCTTCGCCACCAACACCTCCACGCTGCCGATCTCCGGTCTGGCGAAGGCCAGCCGCGACCCGGCGCGCTACATCGGCATCCATTTCTTCTCGCCGGTGCACAAGATGATGCTGGTCGAGATCATCAGGGGCGCGCAGACCGGCCCGCAGGCGGTCGCCAAGGCGCTGGATTTCGTGCGGCAACTGCGCAAGACGCCGATCGTGGTCAACGACGCGCGGTTCTTCTACGCGAACCGCTGCATCATCCCCTACATCAACGAGGGGCTGCGGATGATCACCGAGGGCGTCGCGCCCGCGCTGATCGACAACGCCGCGCGGATGCTGGGGATGCCGGTCGGCCCGCTGCAACTGACCGACGAGACCTCGCTGGAGCTGGGCCTGTCCATCGCGCGCGCGACCAAGGCCGCGCTGGGCGACGCCTACGCGGAGAACCCCGCCGACGCGCTGCTGGTCGAGATGGTCGAGAAGCAGGGCCGCAAGGGCCGCAAGAACGGCAAGGGCCTCTATGACTATGACGACAAGAGCAAGCGGCTGGGCTTCTGGCCCGGTCTGGCGGCGATGCACCCGCACGCCGAGGCGCAGCCGCCGCTGGCGGAGGTGCAGAACCGCCTGATGCTGGCGCAGACGCTGGAGGCGGTGCGCGCGCTGGAGGAAGGCGTGCTGACCGACATCCGCGAGGGCGACGTCGGCGCGATCCTGGGCTGGGGCTTCGCGCCATGGTCGGGCGGGCCGTTCTCATGGCTCGACATCATCGGCCCGGCGCAGGCGGCGGCGCTCTGCGACGCGCTGGCGGAAAAGCACGGCGACCGCTTCGCCGCGCCCGCGCTGCTGCGCGAAATGGCGGCGCAGGGCGAGACGTTCTACGGCCGCTTCGCGCAGGCGAAGGCCGCGTGACGCGGGCGCCGACCGACGCGGCGGGGTTTCTCGACTGGGCGCAAGGCTTGCCCGACGGCGCGCGGGCGGAGCTGTGGCGCGGGGCGCTGTCGCCGCGAAAACCCGCCCCGCCGCGCGCCGCGCGCGCGCTGACCGACGCGACGCTGGCGTTTCGCGCCGCGCTGCGCCGGGCGGCCCTGAGCGGCGGGGTCTATCCCGAGGGGCTGGCGGTGGTGGTGGACCGCGACACCGTGCTGTGGCCCGACCTCACCATCGGCCACGGCGGCGGGATCGTCGCCGGTATCGGTGGGTGGGGCGCGACGGCGGAGACGCCGGTGATCGTGGTGGAGGCGCGCGGCGAGGGCCGCTCGCCGCTGCCCGACGCGATCCGCGCCCACGCCTTTCTGCGCGCGCCGGGCGTCGCGCACCACCTGCTGCTCGACGCGCAGAACGCGCGCGTGATCGCCCACACCCGCGAGGCCGACGGCGCGATCATGGCGCGCGCGCTGGACGCAGGCGCGCTGCGGCTCGATCCGCCGGGGCTGTCGCTGATGGTCGCGGATCTTTTTCTGACCGGCTGAGAGACGCCGCCTCAGAAAGCATCCTTGCGGCGGCGCACTTCGCCGAACACCGCCGCCGGGTCGGCGCCCTCCAGCCCCAGCGCGGCCTGCAACGGCGCTTCCTTGGCGCGCAGGAAAGGATTGGCCGCCAGTTCGCGCCCGATGGTGCTGGGCACGGTGGGCCGGCCTGCGGCGCGGGCGGCTTCGATCACCGCGCCCTGCTCGGCCAGCGCCTTGTTGTCGGGTTCTATCGTGCGGGCGAACTTCAGGTTGGCCAGCGTGTATTCGTGGCCGCACCAGACCGTGGTCGCGGGGTCGAGCCGCGCCAGCTTGGACAGGCTCGCCCACATCATCGCGTGCGTGCCCTCGAACACCCGCCCGCAACCCAGCACGAACAGCGCGTCGCCGCTGAACAGCGCCTTGGCCTGCGGAAAGTGGAACGCGATGTGGTGCAGCGTATGGCCGGACACGTCGATCACCACCGCCTTCGACGCGCCAAGCGCGATGGTCTCCCCCTCGCGCACCGCCTGATCGAGCCCCGGCAGCCGGTCGGCGTCCGCCGCCGCGCCCATTACTTTTGCGCCGAAGCGTTCGACCAGCGCGGCAAGGCCGCCGACATGGTCGCCGTGGTGATGGGTCAGCCAGATCCAGTCCAGCCCCCAGCCGCGCGCCGCCAGCGCCGCGATGATCGGCGCCGCCTCCGGCGCGTCGATCACCGCCACCGCGCCGGTCCCGGCGTCGCGCAGCAGATAGGCGTAGTTGTCGGAGAGGCATGGGACGGTGACGATCTCGAGCGCGCTCAACAATATGTCCTCCGGGTGTTGATCCGGCGCGCAGGGTAGCCGACTATCGGCGGCGATGCACATGGACGCGGTCGATCTTCGCCAGTTCTATTTCCGCACCCCGCTGGGGCGCGTGGCGCAGCATGCGTTGCAGCAGGCGCTGCGCGCGCTGTGGCCGAACGTGCGCGGCCAGTCGCTGGCGGGCTATGGCTTCGCCGCGCCGCTGCTGCGGCCGTTCGCCGAGGAGGCCGCGCGCACCCTGTGCCTGATGCCCGCCCAGCAGGGCGCGTTCCACTGGCCGGTGGATGCGCCCAACCGCTCGGTGCTGGTGGAGGAGCGCAATTGGCCGGTGCAGCCGGGCTTTTTCGACCGCATCATCGTCGCGCACGGGCTGGAGACCTCCGACCGCCCCGGCGCGCTGCTGGAGGAGGTCAACCGCTGTCTTGCGCCGGGGGGCCGGGCGATCTTCATCGCGCCCAACCGCGCCGGGCTGTGGGCGCGGCGCGACGCCACGCCCTTCGGCCACGGGCGGCCCTATTCGCTCGGCCAGCTTGAGCGGCTGTTGCAGGAGCATGGCCTGGAGCCGGAGCGCCACGCCGCCGCGCTCTACGCCCTGCCCTCGCACCGCAGCTTCTGGCTCAAGCTGGCGAAGCTCATGGAGGCGACCGGGCGCAGGCTCGACGCCCAACCGCTGGCGGGGGTGATTCTGGTCGAGACCACCAAGCTCGCCTTCGCGGCCCCGCGCTCCGGCGCGCGCGCGCGCTCACCGCTGGCGGTGCTGGAGGGCCTGACCGCGCCCGCGCCGAAACCGGCCAGCGGGCGGGCGGCGCGGGCGCTGGCGCGCGCGGCGCGCAGCCGCTAGAACACCGCTAGAACCACCCGCAGCGCCCGCGCATCCCGCGCCGCGCCAAAACCCCGCGTGACCGCCGATGAGCCAACCCCACCCGACGCTGACGCCGCGCCCCGGCATCCTCGACATCGCGCCCTATGTCGGCGGCGAAAGCGGCGCGCCCGGCGCCAACCGGGTGATCAAGCTCAGCGCCAACGAGAACCCCAACGGCCCCTGCCCCGCCGCCATCGCGGCCTATCGTGACGGCGCCGACGGCCTTGCGCTCTATCCCGACGGCGGGGCTGAGGCCTTGCGCGCAGCCATCGGCCGCGCCCACGGGCTGGACCCGGCGCGCATCGTGTGCGGCGCGGGCTCCGACGAGATCATCTCGCTGCTGTGCCAGGCCTACGCAGGCCCCGGCGACACCGTGGTGCACAGCCGCCACGGCTTTCTGATGTATGCGATCTCCGCCCGCGCGGCGGGGGCGGCGCCGGTCGCGGCGCCCGAGACCGCGCTGACGGCGAACGTGGACGCGATGCTGGCCGCCTGCGACGGGCGCACCCGGCTGGTGTTTCTGGCCAACCCCAACAACCCCACCGGCACGCTGATCCCGGCGGCGGAGGTCGCGCGGCTGGCGGCGGGGCTGCCCGCCCGCGCGCTGTTGGTGCTGGACGCGGCCTATGCCGAGTATGTGAGCGCGCCGGACTACGACGCGGGCGAAAAGCTGGTTGCGGCGCGCGACAACGTGGTGATGACGCGCACGTTTTCGAAGATTCACGGGCTGGCGGCGCTGCGGCTGGGCTGGGCTTACGGCCCGGCGCATGTGATCGACGTGCTGAACCGCGTGCGCGGGCCGTTCAACGTCAGCGCCCCGGCGCTGGCGGCGGGGGCGGCGGCGATCGCCGACAAAGACTATGTGGCGCGCTGCGCCGCGCTCAACGAGGCGTGGCGCGACTGGCTGACCAAGCGGCTCGCCGCCGCTGGCGTCGCCTGCACCCCGGCGCACGGCAATTTCGTGCTGGCGCATTTCGGCGAGAGCGGCCCGCACGCCGCGCCGCAGGCCGACGCCTGGCTCAAGACGCGCGGCCTGATCTGTCGGCGGATGGAGGGCTACGGCCTGCCCGGCTGGCTGCGC
>CAZRFB010000237.1:0-6468 GCA_964599185.1 uncultured Rhodobacterales bacterium
ACTCGAGACCATCGCCAGGCAGTATTACATGACGCTGCTGATCGGCGGGCCGGTGCTGCTGGACGAGGCCCAGATCGCCGACACGGTGAAGTCCTTCGGCTCCTACGGCCTTCAGGACGCGCCGAAGAAGGGCAAGGGAAAGAAGGCGGCGTGACCGCGATGGCGGGCGCGGCGGAGGACATCGTCGATCTGCTGGTGATCGGCGGCGGCGTGAACGGCGCCGGCGTCGCCCGCGACGCGGCTGGGCGCGGCCTGAGCGTGATCCTGTGCGAGAAGGGCGATCTGGCCGAGGGCACCTCCTCGCGCTCGGGCAAGTATATCCACGGCGGATTGCGCTATCTGGAATACTATGAATTCCGCCTGGTGCGCGAGGCGCTGATCGAGCGCGAGGTGCTGCTGCAGGCCGCGCCGCATATCACCTGGCCGCTGCGGCTGATCCTGCCGCACAGCCCCGAACAGCGGTCGCGCTGGCTGATCCGGCTGGGGCTGTTCCTGTATGACCATCTCGGCGGGCGCAAGCGCCTGCCGGGAACCCGCGCCGTCGATCTGACTACGGCGCCGGAGGGCGCGCCGCTGCGCAAGACCTTCACCCACGCCTTCGAATACGCCGATTGCTGGGTGGACGACGCGCGGCTGGTGATCCTGAACGCAGTCGATGCGGCGCGGCTGGGGGCGGAGGTTCTTACGCGCACCGCCTGCGTCTCGGCGCGGCGCGAGGACGATGTCTGGCGCGCGACGCTGCGCGACGCGCGGACCGGCGCGGAGCGCACGGTGCGGGCGCGCGCGCTGTTCAACGCGGCGGGGCCGTGGGTCGAGACGGTGCTGGGCAATTTGGCGGGCGTGAACGCGCAGCGGCGCGTGCGGCTGGTCAAGGGCAGCCACATCATCCTGAAACGCTGGTGGAGCGGCGAGAACGGCTATGTGCTCCAGAACGACGACAAGCGGCTGATCTTCGTCAACCCGTATTTCGACGATCTGGCGCTGGTCGGCACAACAGACATTCCCTTCGAGGGACGCCCCGAGGACGTGGCGACCGGCGCGGACGAAGTGGCGTATCTGCTGCGGGTGCTGAACCGCTATTTCGAGGCGTCGCTGACGGCGGCGGACGTGATCGCCGACTACTCAGGCGTGCGGCCGCTGTTCGATGACGACAGCGCCAAGGGCGCCTCCGCCGTGACCCGCGACTACGCGTTCGAGCTCGACGGCGGCGCAGGCCGCACGCCGATCCTGTCGGCGTTCGGCGGCAAGATCACCACCTACCGCAAGCTGGCCGAGCACGGGCTGGAAAAGCTCAAGCCATTTTTCCCGCAGATGAAAGGCCCGTGGACCGCCAACGCGCCCCTGCCAGGCGGCGCCATGCCGGACGCGGACTTCGAGCGCTGGCTCGCGGTGTTCGCCAAGGCGCGGCCATGGCTCCCGGCGCCGCTCGCGCGCCACTACGCCCGCGCCTACGGGACCGACGCAGAGACGCTGCTTGAGGGGGCGGGCGCGCTGGGCGATCTGGGCCGCTGCTTCGGCGGGCTGTTCTACGAGCGCGAAGCCCGCTGGGCCATCGCGCGCGAATGGGCGCGCGCGCCCGAGGACGTGCTGACCCGGCGCACCAAGCACGGCCTGTTCATGACGCAGGCCCAGCGCGACGCTTTCGCGGACTGGATGACGCAGGCGAGGCAAGCCGCATGATCCCCTACGCCCGCCTGAAGGCCTCCCCCGCCTTCGCCGCGTTGCGCGCGCTCTCCGCCCGGCTGGGCTCGGAGCCGCTCCAGGTGCAAGGCGCGGGAGGCAACACCTCGCTGAAGGCCGGCGGCGCCATGTGGATCAAGGCGTCGGGAACCTGGCTGGCGGAGGCCGCGACGCGCGACATCATGGTTCCGGTGGACGCGGAAGGCCTGTTGGCGGCGGTGGAGCGGGGCGACCCCGACTGCGAGAACGCGCTCGATTTTGTGCCCCACGGCGAGACCGACAGCGCGCTGCGCCCGTCGATCGAGACCACGCTGCACGCCGTGATCCCCGCCCCGGTGGTGATCCACACCCATTGCGTCGCCACCATTGCGACCGCGATGCGCGCCGACGCGGCGGCGGTGACGGCGGCGCAGCTGGGCGACATGGGCGCGATCCATGTTCCCTACGTCAAGCCCGGCCTGGCGCTGGCGCAGGCGATCCTCGCGCGGCTGCGCGCCGACACGCGGGTTGTGGTGCTCGGCAACCACGGCCTGATCGCCTGCGGCGAGACCTGCGCCGAGGCGGAGGCGACGCTGCGCGAAGCGTCGCGACGGCTTGAGCCGGTCGTCGCGCCGCAGGATGGCCCGGCGCAGGATGGCCCGGCGCCCGGCCTGGCCGCGCTGCTCGGCACCGCGCACGTCGCCGCGCCGGGCGCGGCGGTTAACGCGCTGGCGCGCCACCCTGCCCGGCTGGCGATCGCGCAGCGCGGCTCGTGGTATCCCGACCACGTGATCTTTCTCGGCCCCGCCGTCGCCGTAGCGGCGCCGGGCGAGACCGCCGCCGCCGCCTCCGCCCGCGTCACCGCCGATTCCGGGCGCGCGCCGGTGCTGATCCTGCTGCCCGGTCTAGGCGCCGCGATCCGCGCCGACGCCTCGCCCGGCGCGCGGGCGCTGGCGCAGTGCCTGGGCGACGTGATGGCGCGGGCGAACCCCGCCGCGCCGCTGGTCGCGCTGACTGCGGCGCAGGAGGCGGAACTGATGGACTGGGACGCGGAGAAATACCGCCAGAGCCTCGACGCGGCCAGGGCGGGCGCATGAGCCGCGATCTCGCGCCCCGCGTCGATGTCGGCGCCCACGCCGCGTCGGCTCAGCGCCCTTGCGGCGCGGCGGTCCCGGACGCGGAGGGCCGGAACACGGCGGAGGCCGGAGCATGAGCGGTGATCTCGCGCTCGGCGTCGATGTCGGCACCTCCGGCGCGCGCGCCGCGCTGATCGGGCGCGACGGTGCGACGGTGGCCGAGGCGCGCGCCGCCATGACGGAAGCCGGAGACGACCGCCGCGCGCCCGCCGTCTGGGAGGGCGCGGTCGCGCTTGCGCTGGCGCGGCTGGGCACGATCGCCGATCTGGGCCGCGTCGGCGCGCTGGCGGTGGACGCGACCTCGGGCACCGTGCTGGCGCTCGACGCGGGCGGCGCGCCGGTCGGCGCGGCGCTGATGTATGACGACGCGGTGGACGACCCGGCGATCCCGGCGCGCATCGCGCAGCTTGCACCGCGCGAAAGCGCGGCGCACGGCGCGGCATCGGCGCTGGCGCGGGCGATGGTTCTGGCGCGGCGCGCGGGCGTGGCGCGCATCGCGCATCAGGCCGACCGGATCGCCGATCTCTTTTCCGGGCCGGGCGGCCCGTCGGATGAGAGCAATGCGCTCAAGACCGGCTACGACCCCGTGGCGCGGCGCTGGCCCGACTGGCTCGCCGCGCTGCCCTTCGACCCCGCGCTGCTGCCGCAGGTGATCGCCGCAGGCGCCCCGCGCGGCGTGGTGAGCGCGCAGGCCGCGCGGCGCTTCGGCCTGCCGCAAGGCGCGGCGGTGGTCGCCGGCGTCACCGACGGCTGCGCCTCGTTCCTCGCCACCGGCGCCGGGGCGCCCGGCGACGGCGTGAGCGCGCTGGGCACGACGCTTACGCTCAAGCTGTTGTCGGACAAGCCGGTTTTCGCGCCGGAATACGGGATATACAGCCACCGCATCGGCGCGATGTGGCTGGCGGGCGGCGCCTCCAACACCGGCGGCGGCGTGATCGCGGCGCATTTTCCGCCCGAGCGGCTGGCGGCGCTGTCGGCGCGCATCGACCCCGCGCAAGACAGCGGCCTCGACTATTACCCGCTGCTCAAACCCGGCGAGCGGTTTCCGGTGTCCGACCCCGCGTTGCCGCCGCGCCTTGCGCCGCGCCCTGAAGACGAATCGCGCTTCCTGCACGGCGTGCTGGAAGGGATCGCGCGGATCGAGGCGCAGGGCTATGCGCGGCTGGCGGAACTGGGCGCGCCACGCTTGAAAACGCTGCGCAGCGTCGGCGGCGGCGCGGCGAACCCGGTCTGGACCGCGATGCGCGCCCGCATCATGGGCGTCGCAACCGCGCCCGCGCAGTCGGAGAGCGCGGCGGCGGGCGTGGCGCGGCTGGCGCTGCCGCATCTGGCGCGCGTATGACCCTTGTGCGCGACGTGGCGGGCATGGCTGCGCTGGCGGGCCTTCACGACGCGGTGCTGCTCGACCAGTTCGGCGTGCTGCACGACGGCGCGCGCGCCTTTCCCGGCGCGGTGGACTGCGTGACGCGGCTGCGCGCGGGCGGGGCGCGGATCGCCATCGTCTCCAACTCCGGCAAGCGCGCCGCGCCGAACCGCGCGCGGCTGGCGGCCTTGGGCTTCGCGCCGTCGCTGTTCGATGCGGTGATCACCTCCGGCGAGATCTGCCGCGACCTGCTGGCGGCGGAGATCGCGGCGGGGCGTTTGGCGCAGGGCGGGCGAATATTCGTGCTGGCGCGCGGCGCGGACCGCTCGGCGCTGGAGGGACTGGACCTGCGCGCGACGAGCGACCCTACTGATGCCGACGCCCTGCTGATCGCGGGCGCAGAGCCGGAGCGGTGCGCCCTTGAAGCCTACGCGGCGCTGCTGGCGCCGCTGGCCGCGCGCCGCGCGCCATGCTTCTGCGCCAACCCCGACCTGCGCATGTATGCGGCGAGCGGCGTGACCTTCGGCGCCGGGGCGGTTGCGCAGGCCTATGCGGCGGCGGGCGGGCCGGTGCGCTGGATCGGCAAACCCGGCGCGGAGATGTTCGCCGCCGCGCTCGCTGCGCTGGGCGTGGGCGATCCGGCGCGCGCGGTGATGGTGGGCGACAGCGTGGCGCATGACGTGGCGGGAGCGGCGGCGGCGGGATGCGCATGGGCGCTGATCGCAGAGGGCGTCTATGTCGGCGCCGCGCAGGACGATAATCCATCGCGCCATGGGCCGGGATGGCGCATGGCGCGGTTCGTGTGGTGAGCAGGTGAATACAGTTCCCTAGCAGGTCGGCAAGATGTCCTCGACATTCACGTTTGTCCGAACGATCTGATCCATCGCGCGCGAAGGATTGGTGCATCCTGCGTCGCCGACAACGCGCGCCGGCACGCCAGCGACCGTCTTGCACGGCGGCACGTCCGCCAGCACCACCGATCCTGAGGCGATGCGACTGCACGCCCCCACCTTGATGTTGCCCAGAATCTTGGCGCCCGCCCCGATCAGGACGCCGGAGCCGATCTTGGGGTGCCTGTCGCCGTCCTCCTTTCCGGTTCCGCCCAGCGTGACCGAATGGAGCATCGAAACGTCATCGCCCACCACCGCCGTCTCGCCGATCACGATTCCGTGAGCGTGGTCGATCATCACGCCTTTCCCGATCCGCGCCGCCGGGTGGATATCGACCGTGAAAACCTCGGACATGCGCATCTGAAGGTATTGCGCCAGATCGAACCTTCCCTCACGCCACAGCCAGTGCGCCACCCTATGGGCGGTAAGGGCCTGGAAACCCTTGAAAAACAACACAGGATCGATATAGCGGTGGCAGGCTGGGTCTCTTTCGCGCACCGCCACGATATCGGCGCGCGCGGCGGCGCCGATCGCGGGGTCAGCTGCGAACGCCTCGCTAACCACCTCGCGCAAAACCATATCGGGAAGATTGGCGTCTCCCAGCTTCTGCGCCATGCGATAGCTCAGCGCGTCTTCCAGCGTGTCGTGATGCAGGATAACCGCATGAACGAGGCTTGCGACCAAAGGCTCCGCCGCAGCCATCGCCTTGGCCTCATCCCGTATCGTCCGCCAAACCGGGTCCATCGAGGTGATTGTGGCCGCGCGACCGGTGAATGTCATCGGCTTCCCTCCTTCGTGTTGAAGGAGGTATCGTATCGCAGGCGTGGAAAAACAAGACGGGGCTGACGATGACCGGCGCGATCAGCCTTGACCGCATCCGCGCAGACCTTGAGGCGCGGCTCACCGATATCGAAACGCTCGCCGGCGCGAACGCCGAGAATCGCGCGACCGTCACGCTGGATCAGCAAAGCGTCGGGCGGCTGAGCCGGATCGACGCCATGCAGCAGCAATCGCTTGCGCAGGAGACGCATCGCCGCCGGTTGGGCGAAGCCCGGCGCATCCATGCCGCGCTCGCCAGGATCGACGACGGAGAGTTCGGCTGGTGCGTGAAATGCGGCGAGGCGGTGGGTGAGCGCCGTCTGGCGCTCGACCCGACCATAGCCCTCTGCATTGATTGCGCAAAATAGAGGGCGTCGGCCTATTTCGCGACGAAGCGTCCGCCCGCGCGATTGAACGGCGTGTCCTTGGCGTGGCCGATGTTGAGCGCGAGCGCCTCGATGAACTTGTAGAGCTTGCCAATGAACACGTCGTCGCGCGGCGTCGGCGTGAGCGCGGTCACAGCCGACGCGATGGCGATGATCGCAAAGGCGAACTCGAAGAACTTCGTGATCAGCAGCCCCAGCTGCGCGGGATCGAACGC
>CAZRFB010000238.1:0-3090 GCA_964599185.1 uncultured Rhodobacterales bacterium
CCAGCAGCGCCCATTGCAACAGGGTGACGGCGCCCGGGCCGAACGCCATGAACATCTCGTAAGCGCCCGCGACGGTCAGCGCGGCCGCGCCGCCGAACGCGATCAGGCGCGCGCAGCGCACGCGCCAGCCCTGCGCGGCGAGGCGCGTCCCCTGCGGGGCTAAAAGGATTGGCGGGCGGCGGCGCAAGTCCTGCGCGGGCATCGCCAGCGGCGCCTCGGGGGGCGTCGGCCCGGTCATCGGCCCAGTCATCGGCCTCGTCATCGGCCCGATCATCGGCGTGTCCAGCGATGCAGCCAGGTCTCCGACGCCGCCGCGCCGTCCGGGCCGACCAGGCGCATCCGCAACTCGGCGGCGTCCTCCGCCGGCGGGGTGAACTGGATGGCGACCCGCAGCAGCCCCGCGACCGGCAGGGCGACCGGGCGCGCGTCGTCGATGACGCCGCGATCCGCGCCCGCCTCCACCGTCAGCCCCTCCGCCGCGATCCCCCGCAGATCGAGGTCGATCGCGAAGGTGCGCCCCTGCGGGTTGTTGACCGCGCGGCCGACCCGGGTGGCCACCACCTGCGCCAGTCCGGCGCCGTCGGGCGGCGACGCCGACCAGGTGAGGCGATAGGTGAAGCGATGCGCCGTCCCGGCGGTCAGCGGCGCGCCCGGGCGCCAGAACGCCACGATGTTGTCGTTGAACTCCGAATTCGTCGGGATCTCGACCAGGGTCACGGCGCCGGGACCCCAGTCGCCGACCGGCTCGACCCATGCGCTGGGCCGCCGCTCATAGCGCGCCTCGGCGTCGTTGTAGGCGCCGAACGCGCGCTGGCGCTGGGCCAGACCGAAGGCGCGCGGGTTGTCGTCGGCGAACGCCGACACCTGCAAGGCCGAGGGGTTGTTGATCGGACGCCACACCCTCTCGCCCAGCCCGGTCAGCATCGCCAGACCGTCGCTGTCATGAACCGCGCTGCGGTGGTCGTCCACCGCGCGCCGGTCCAGCGCGGAGAACCAGTACATCGAGGTCAGCGGCGCGATCCCCGCGTCCGCCACGTCGCGCCGCGGCGCCAGCACCGCGCGCACGTCCATCACCGTCTCGAGGCCGGGGCGGATGGTGAAGGCGTAGGCCCCGGCGACCGAGGGGCTGTCGAGCAGCGCCAGCAGCGTGATCTCGGCCGCGCCGGGCTCGGGCGTCTGCAGCCACAGCCGGGTGAAGGCGGGAAACTCCTCCGGTCGCGGCGACCCCGTGCCGATGGCCAGGCCGCGCGCCGACAGGCCATAGCTCAGGCCCCGCGCGATGGCGCGGAAATAGCTCGCGCCCTGAAAGACGGCGACCTCGTCCATCACCTCGGGGGTGTCGATGGGATAGCGCAGGCGCAGCCCGCTCCAGGCATGGCCCTCGCTCGCTTGCGCGCTGGAAAAGCTGGCGGCGTCAAACATCGCCGGGTCGAAATTGAACACGCCGGCGTCGAACGGCAGCGGGCGCTCCGTCGCATCGTCGATCAGCGCGATCGCGACCGGGTCGCGGAACAGAAACCCCGGCGCCGCCAACTCCGCCGTGAAACCGCGCCCTTCGCCCAGCCACAGGCGGCGCTCGGCCTTGAACCGGATCGCGCGGTAGCGGTCGTAGTCAAGGTCCGCGAACGGCGCCCGCAGCGTCTGCGTGGGCCGCGCGTAATCGCTGCGCGCCAGCGTCATCGCGGCGTCGATCACCGCGTCAAAGCCGAACGGCGCCGCGCCAAAGGCCCGCAGCGGCCCCGCCGCCGCCATGGCGCCAGCCGCCGCGCCGATAAAGGCGCGCCGGTTTAACGGCGCGCCGCCCGCGCGCAGCCTGTTCTCATCGCCGTCGCGATCAGTGTCCATCATTACGTCCAAAATGGCCCGCCCACCTCAGCATCGCGGCCCCGGCGCCGCATGCGCGCAAACGGTTCGGCTGCGCGTCAAGAAATTCTCCGCTCGCAGCCGCAGCATTGCGGGTGCAGCATAAATGGGTGCGCGCGCCGCTTCCAGCAACTGGCGCGCGCACCCGACGACCTGGCCCGATCAGAACCGGCGACGGGGAGGCGGGCGGCCACGCCGCCCTGCCCCGGCCCCGCGATTCAGCTGCGGATCAGAACCGCAGGCCGTAGCCCAGCGTCAAGGACAGGACGCCGTCCTCGATGTCGCGGTCGTTCTCATCGACGTAGATGTCGTAGGCCACCTTCACCTCGAAGCCGCCCATACGCAGGCCGAGCTCGGGGCCCACGAACAGCCCGCCGTCGGCCGAGCCGTCGATATAGGTGTAGCCGACGTTCGCGCCGACATAAGGCAGCACGCCGCCAAGCTGGTCGATCTGCAGATCGAGGCCCGCCGCCGTGCGGCCGCCAAAGCCTTCGTCATCGGAGCCGATGCTGTAGAACCCGGCCTGCTCCGCCGAGATCACCAGGTTGGGCGTCAGGTCGTAGCTTGCGGTCGCGTTCAGACCAGCGAAATAGCTGTCGTCGCCGGGCTGGTTGTTGTAGGCGCCGAACGGGGCGACGATGAGGCGGAACCGGTTGACCTCCTCGACGGCGGCGACCGGCGCCACCGGGGCCGGGGCGGTCTCGGCTTCGGCGATCGAGATCACGACGCGCCGGTTCAGCGGCTCGCGCACGCCGTCGGCGGTCATGGTCGCGGGGTCTTCCTCGCCGCGCCATGCGGTCACCAGCGCATCCTGCGGCACGCCGCGACGCAGCAGCGCGGCGGATACGGCCTCGGCCCGGCGCTGCGACAGCGCGCGGTTGTATTCAGGCGCGCCAACGCTGTCGGCATGGCCGACGATGCTGATCGCGGTCGCGCCGGTGGCGCGGAAGTCGGCCACGGCGGCGTCGATCAGCGGCTCGTGCTCGGCGGTCAGGCGGGCGCTGTCGAAGCCGAACAGCAGCGTGGTGACGCCGGTTTGCGCCGCGACCGGCGCGGCGGCGAGGATGATGGCGGGTATCGCGAACAGATGGCGATGCATGGCGTTCTCCGTAGGATGTCAGTCCTGGCGGCGCGAGAGCCGCCGCCGCCCCCATGGCGGCAGACCGTATAGCCGCAACGCGGGCGTGCGGCGCCGGTTGCGCGATGCAGCGCAGGTTGCAACAATGC